>CBFGYC010000008.1:0-17655 GCA_965652985.1 uncultured bacterium
TCAATAACACCTTGGCACGGCGGCGAACAGCAACTATCTTCGCGCCGATTAGAAACTCCTTTACCTCGCTCGGGCTATTTGGAAAACTCTTTGGGCTATCAATTTCCTTAGCTGTTTTTATAGTTCTTCCAGCGATCAGTTCTTTGAGTCCACGACGAACGGTTTCGACCTCGGGGAGCTCAGGCATGAAGCAGCACCTCTAAATCGGCCCTGGCCTGCTCCAGGTCTTGGTAGTGCACCCCGTGCATACCCACCACGCCCGCGCCGCTCACGAATTCGATACGGTCATCAATGAATACCGCCTCTTCTGGCAGCACACCTAACCGCGTGGCGATCGTTTCGTACATGATGGGATCCGGCTTGACGGCGCCGATTTCGTACGACAGCAAAGCTTGGTCAAAAAGCGCCACCTGCCACGGCTCGAACATATCGTGCAGCCAATTCGCGCCGGCGTTACTAAGAAGTCCTACTTTAAAGTTCGGAGAAATCGTGTCACGGATATACTCGAAAAGCGCCTCGTTCGGCACATTACCGGTAATGAGGCGGCGAATATCATCAATGGGTACGCTCGTCGTATCTGCGAGCCAGCGTATGAACTCTTCATACGACATAAGACCGCTATCAACACGAATATTATGCGCCCTGGCTTCCTCCATAAGGTCTGGTTTGTCGCCAAAGTGCTTGTCGCGGAACGGCAGCCAGCCATCGGTCGCAAGCACCCCAAAACAGTCAAAGATAACAGCTTGAATCACCCTAATAGTGTAGCATGAGGAGTCTAAAGGTCGATACTTCTGAGCAGCTCTCTACTGTTTGGGATTTGAGCCTCGAATAGCTTGCGAGCAAGTGACGCATCACCCCCGAACGATCCAGCCACGCCTCGACAACTCGTTATCCACGTCTGATCGGTCACGGATTGGGCCTGCAAAAAGCTAAAGGTATAGAGCCGCCCGGTGGCGCAGACGCCTTCGGTGTCGCCTAGTCCCTCGGGAAGTTCGGCCTCATCGCTAAAGTTGGCGAGGTTCAGCGCGTTCACGAATTCAGCGTAGGCCTCGGTACTGTTTGGCAAACGAACAGCTTCGATAATTTCATTACTATACCCTTTATAGAGCGTCATTCTACGAACGATCGGGCTAATTTCAATTTCATATGACCGAAAATCTTCATCGGCGACAATCGCTCCACGCACATTCATGCTGACGCTACGATCCGCTTCCGTATTCAGCAGTGCCCGCGTCGCAGCATCGTTGGCGACCTGGTCATTGCCGCCACCACGAAGCAGGAGCCGTCCAAGGCTCACCATACCGATAATCGCCACAGCCGCGACGACCACCAACACTATAACCGGCAGTAAATTCGACCTACCTCTGTACATACCAATATTTTATCATTTTTACGATATAAGTCAATGCTTATTCTTAAAATCTTATGTATAAACAACTAGTTCACTTATAAGGTTTCAAGGATACTGGAGGCTTTTAGGGAGAGCCTCCGCGGGAACTCCTTCCGTAGAGCGCGTTACGTACGCGGCCCCAGGACATGGTCGATCATGCCCTGCAGCTCACGAAGGGCGCTGGCGCCCGTACCCGAGTCCGAGTCGGGCCAAAGTACTGGGACGAATACCCCGTCCTCCCCCCGCCACAGGGTGGGGTGGCGAGGGCCGTCCCGCTCCTCGACGACAGTGAGTCGGAGCTCACCATCCGAGGAGGTGAGCTCTGTGATGTCGCCGAACTCTTCTACGGTGAACATCTTGCACTCCTTAGGGACGCCGGGCTGCTATCAGGACAGTTCCTGCGCCTAGCTTCCGGCTCCTTTTTAAGGGCGATTCTGTTTCGTCCTTTCGGACTCATCAGGGCAGATGCACATCTGCCGACAGTCTTCCGCCAGAGGCGGTACTTCAAGGAGCGTTGCCGCTCAACTCTCTGCACCGCCATCACGGCGGTGTTTTCATTGCTATGCCGGAGGGCGGGACGAGCAACGCTCACCCCGCCCCGCGATTTGAAGGGGCCCTTATCAGTCGACGAGCCTCAGTGATCGGTAGCGAGCCACGAGCTCATGGCTCGCAGCCCACATCGTGATTTCCGCGTCGTAAGCCGGCGCCGACCACGGCCAGGTCTCGGCCGTGTAGCGCCTCTTCGACTGAAGGTGCATCTCGATGCCCGCCCTGCGGATATCGATCGCGCCCTCAGCGAGAGTGCGGAAGGCGTCCTTAAGACCGCTCTCGCGGTCGCCCCAGTGGCCGCGGAGGTGGCGCAACAGCGCCTCTCCGAAGACCGACTGATCAAGCTCAAAGAGGAACGAGACCCTGTCCTCCCGGCCATCGGCCAGGAGGTGACTGAACGTCGTAACGGCAACGGTCCACTGACCGTCGCCGTCGAACGCGTACTGAATCTCGGCAACGCAGTTGTCGCCGAGGTCATCGAGCGTCAGGGGTTCGCCCCACAACTCCCATTCGATCTGCTCGACCAGTCCCCGAGGGGACTGCGAAGGAGCAGGCGGGGTGCCCGCCCAGCAGGCCAAGGTCACGGAGGATTCCGTGACCTTGATGGACAGCCGGCCGGAGCCGGTCGTCCACGAGATGATTCCGCCCTCATCGTACCAGGACGGGATTCCCAGGAACACCCCATAGGCGTACTCCGGGTTTGCCGCCCAGTCGGCTCGAACGCGCTCGTCCCAGAGCACGTTCAATTCAGCCGGCGTGAGACCGAAGGCCTCACGTTCCGAGACGTAGCTCGCGCACCGGTGCCCGAGGACGCCGGCGACGCGGATCATCATCACCGAAGGAGTCTCATACCCCGCCGGCAACTGCTGAAACGCGTTCGCACGCGCTGCCTCTTCTGCGGCGGCTTCGAAGGTGTCGAACCGTCCATACCCGCGAATTTCGTCAATGTCGAACACCTCGTATTCGACAATCGTCGGGTCGAGGCGATCTTCCTCGGCAGTGGTGCCGGCGAAATAGCGGGTCTGCTCGATCGGAAGTTGCGTAAGCTGCGTGGCCATGTTGAGACTCCTTGTTGGGCCGGGGACTGCACGAACCATTCCGCGCATAGTGCCCTGTTCTCTTTTCCCCAACTCAGGCATCGAGAGCTACTCAGATACCCGGGTTGGAGAAAAAAGAGCCCAGTAAGGAAAGCATCTTTAACGTAAAGAGCTTCAAATCTTTGGCATATCAATGTAAACGTACTGAGCTCACACATATGAAAGCTCATGAGAAACAACGAGATTCGTTTGTCTCTCATAAGATTTCACTTCTTTTAGGGTTCTGAATAGCTACACTCAAGCTATTCTATGTTCATAATAACATAAACATTACAAATTGTCAATATAATGCTTACGTTATACTACAGCTCACCCCAGTTATTACCTATCGAAACATCTACTCTGAGTTTAATCTTCAGTTCAGGAGCAATCGATTCCATCGTTTCTTTGAGAATACTGGCTATTTTGTCGGCGTTTTCTTTGGGCGCTTCGACGAGGATACTGTCGTGGATTTGGAGGAGTTGGTCACCGAGCGGCTCAGATGTACCGCGAAGGGCACCATCTATCTTTAGCATCGCCATCTTCATCAAATCAGCTTCTGTTCCCTGGATCGGCATGTTGGCGGCGGCACGCTCGGCGCCCTGACGAACGATAAAGTTACTGCTATGGATATCGGGCGTTGGACGGCGGCGGCCAAAGTACGTCTCGACATAGCCTTCGGTTCGCGCCTGATTGAGCGTGGCGTCGATATACTTACGGATAGGCGCTCTCAGCGTGAAGTATTGGTCGATAAACTCCTTGGCCTGAGTAAAGTTCATACCTGTCGCGGCGGCCAGCCCGTGCGGGCTCATGCCGTACAGAACACCAAAGTTGATCACCTTGGCGTCGCGGCGTTGGGCCTTAGTGACCTCTTCAAGCGGTATGCCGTAGACATCGCTGGCGGTTTTGGTATGAATATCAACGTCGCTATTGAAGTCGTTGATCAGTTCTTCATCACCCGCGAGTATAGCGGCTAAGCGGAGCTCGAACTGCGAGTAGTCGGCGCTCACAAATACCTTGCCCTCTTCGGGGACAAAGGCGGTCCGGATACGCCGCCCGAGATCGGTACGTACCGGAATGTTCTGTAGATTCGGGTGATTGCTGCTCAGCCGTCCGGTCGCAGCGACGTCCTGCGCGAAGGTCGTGTGAATACGATCGTTCGCATCGGCAAGCTCGGGCAATGTATCAACATACGTGTTCTTGAGCTTCGCCAGCTCACGAGTACGCTCGATAAGCTCGATGATTGGATGCTGGCCACGCAGTTTATCCAGGGTTTTTTGGTCGGTACTGAAGCCAGTTTTCCCTTTTTTGATACCCGCCGTTGGTAGTTGTAATTTTGTAAATAACACCTCTGAAAGCTGGGCTGGGCTGCCGATATTGAACTCATGGCCAACCATTGCATACATTTCTTGTTCAAGCGCGGCGTGTTCGGTCGCCAGTTCTCGGCTCATGTGAGCCAGCTGGGATTTGTCGACTTTTATACCCTGATGCTCCATAAGAAAGAGCGGATAGATGACCGGAAAATCAAGCCTTTCGGCCACTTCGGCAACCTTCGGGATGTGCGTGAAGGCTTCCTTTTGCCAATTATAGACCTGCCATAACCCCGATGCTTCGGCCTGCGGAGTCAGCACTTCTTCGCCGACAAGTGCCGCCAGACTACGGTCGCGGCGCAGCGGATCAATCAGGAACGCGGCTTGCCGGATGTCGTGCACCGTACCGAACTCCACGAATACATCCTGGGCTGCCAGATCGTGATACAGCTGTTTGACATCATAGGCCACGACGGTACTCAGCTCGAGCGCCTTCCACGCTGACGTATCGATATCGCTCAACTTTTGGCTGTGTACTGTCGAGGTGTCGGGCGAAAGCCAAAGCGTATCGCCAACGAGCGCAAGCACGACAGGCCCATCAAGCGCTAGCATATCCGGCCACGGCTTTTCGGTGATTTCGACCAGTTGCGGCTGATCAAAGTAAAGTGCTCCCTGCTCCGGCATTTGCTGCATGTGCTTCGGTAATCGCCGCACAAGTGAACTAAATTCGAGTCGTTTTAGTATTTCGGCAACCTTTTCAAGATCAGTGTCATTAACATCGGCGATGTCCCAATCAAGCTGTATTGGCGCATCTGTCCAAATCCGACCAACTTCTTTTGTCATGAAGGCAAGCTCTTTGCCGGCTTCGAGTTTTTTTGAGACACTCGGTTTGATATCGTCTAGGTGTTCGAACACATTCTCGAGCGTACCAAACTCCTGCAGCAGAGAAACAGCGGTCTTTTCACCGACGCCCGGCACACCAGGCAGGTTGTCGGAGCTATCGCCTTTAAGCGACTTCAAATCGAGGAATTGCTCTACCCGGATGCCGTACTTGTTCTCGAAGTAATCAACGTCAAATTCTTCGATATTCGATAGACCATTTTTCAGTGCATACACTTTTGTGTTCGGACCAATGAGCTGCAAGGCATCGAGGTCGCTCGTGAGAAGGCATGTCTCTATCCCCTTCGCGTCGGCCTCTCGCGCAAACGCGCCCATGATATCGTCGGCTTCATAATCGTCCAACTCGTAGAGCGGCCAACCAAAGGCATCAAGCAGCTCTTGGAGAATCGGGATCTGTTCATAAAAGTCAGGCGGCGCGGCCTTTCGCCCAGCCTTATATTCCGGATATATTTCGCGGCGCTTCCTGATGTTCGTTTTCGGCTTGTCCCATGCCACCGCCACGTAGTCGGGCTCGAGTTTTTTGATAAGCTCGATCGCAAGGGACGCGAAACCAAATACGCCGCCAGTGGGCGTACCGTCGCTCAGAGCGAGGTTCGGCATAGCATAGTAGCCGCGGTAGAACACGCTTTTACCATCTATGATCGCTAGTTTCTTCATCTCTTTACTTAGTGTAGCATGAGAAGCCCGTTCAATCTGTTATACTAGATGAGATGACACGCCATGAAGACAGAGACGTAAAAATTATCGCCTTCGTCGGCCTGGCCGGTGCCGGCAAAACTTCAGCCGTCGAACATGTCGCGGCGAAAGGCTATCCAAAGATTTACTTTGGCGGCATCATTTACCAGGCGATGCGTGAGGCAGGCATAGAAATCACCCCTGACAGCCAGCAGATATTCCGTGAGGAAATCCGTGAAAAAGAGGGCAAAGATTTCGTGGTCAAACGGGTAATCCAACAGACGAACGACCTCATAGAAAGTGGCCAAAAACGGATACTCTTTGACGGGCTCTATACTTGGACGGAATATCGGCTCTTAAAACATGAGTTTCCCGGCGAACTCTCGGTTATCGCGGTCGTCGCGCCGCGAAGAATCCGTCATCGCCGCTTGGCGGTACGCCCCGAGAGACCTTTCACCGCCAAGGAGGCGACAGAACGTGACTGGACAGAAATCGAGCATCTCGAGAAAGGCGGCCCAATCGCTATCGCCGATCACTACATCGTCAACGACGGCGACCTCGAACAATTGCACAGACAAGTTGACGTCATACTTAACGACGCTGAATTTTACAATAAATAGAGTACCGATACGCAGGAAGTATTATCTGGCGAGACGGAATCCGACATAATCGCGGAGGTGGATTGGACCATCGTCCAACGCAAGCGCAAATATCCCGGCATTAGTACCGTGATTTCGGCGACCACCACGCAGGAAAGCACGAAGTGCCATATCTGCGCTGTTGCTGTATACCCGGCCCATCCCATTACCTGCCGTCCAGTTGCTGGCAGCAGGCGTGCCGTAGCTCGGGAAAGGACTCGGGCTAAGACTACCAGTCCCCTCTATACTATTCCAGTCTCTATAGGCAAGGCTGCCCGGACCCGGTTGGCCACCGCTCGTCTGACCAGTTGTCCATTCTTCTGTGTTGCCCGCTAGGTCCCATATGACTTCCCCGTTACTAAGCGTAAGGGTACGGCGCTGGGTGCCGCTGGTGCTGCCCGTGCCATAATAGCCGTCACTGTCACTCGCACCGGCCGCGAGTACCGTAGCCGGATTATTATCATTGTGACCTGAATAAATATAACCGCTGCCAACGCTTCCTCCGCTCCAGTTACTCGAAACATTCAACACGTCATGAGCTACCGTGAGCCATTCCGCTTCAGTGATAAGGTGACAGCCGGCGCACGCATTATTTGCCGCGGTGATAGCGTCTGGTTGGGTAATATTGACCCATGGCGTACCGGTAGCCTGGCTAGTAGCCGTGCCGCCGACATTTTTGGCCTCGTACTTAGCGACACAAAAATCGCTGGTACCGAATTGGCTGTTACCAGGTACCGCCGCGAAGCCGGTGCCGCAAGAGACCGAGCTACCATCCCCGGTCGCCACCCCACTGTGCCCCGGACAGGCTCCCTTCTCGGGGATTCCGCCGTTGGTGACGTGGTATACCTGATTGCCGTTAGTGGCGCTGAGGCAAAAGGTCGACGGGTTCGTGGCGTTATTTACTGAATACTGATAACTCGTACCATTGCTGACGCCGAGGCCGCCACCATCATTAGCATCACCCGATCCGTCCGGGTTCACAGTTGCCGGATAGCTGCCGTTTAGCGTCTTGTCTATCACAAGTTGCTTGCCTGCCTGTGACAGATCCGACTTAACCGTTGACTCCCTGGCGCGATTTTGAATGCCGTTATAGGCGATAACCGCGATAGTAGCCAATATAGCGATCACGACAATAACAATAAGCAGCTCAACGATAGTAAAGGCAGCGTATCTCATTCTTGCCCGCATATATTTCATGTTGGTTATAGTTTATCACACGCAGTCTTCATGTTGCATTTATGACAGCAATGGAGGCAGGCCACGATGCGCTACTCTTGTCGCTGAGAACTCTGCTGTATTCTATTTCGTCGCTAGGACAGTGAAGCCGTGCGTGAGTTTACTGACGCCGATATGGGTCGTAGCATCAAGTGTCACGACTTCCCCGTCGCACTGCAATACTATAGTGGAGGCGGTTTCAAACTCCACTTCTACCTGAGTAGCCTCCTCGCCTTTCATACGGCCAAAAAGACCGCTTATAAGAAATGGGAGGTTTTTTATCACCCCGCGTATATCGAGCATACGGAACAAAAAGACGTTCTGCCTGTAATAGTGATTGCCAGAGCGGAACAGTCTTGCCACCGTTGGACCGTTGGCGAAGATAAGATCGGTCATGTGGTACTTTTTATCCTTATATGTCAGTACCGGCAAACCACTAGCGGCTCTCGACTTAAGATAATATTTGCCAAGCCGCCAATAGCTTTTTAGGAGCCCAGCGTCACCCTGGGTAATTTTGCGGCGAATGCTTGGCCGGTCAAACTGGCCTGCCGCCTTCGCTGTCCAGCCAACAGATGAATATAACAGCGCGTTTCGAAGCGGCTTACCGTTCACCGCGACCTGAATCGGCCAAATCGTTTCGGGTTTTGCCTCAGCAAGGAATACCACAGGGTCGGTCAAACTCTCTTTACTATTGAACATATGCGGCAAATCGTTAAAATTACCGAACGCCAAAAAACCAAGCAAAGCGCCTGGCTGGTTCGCTGTCAGGACCGAATGAAACACCGCATGTGCCGAACCATCTCCGCCGCAGGATAAAATGATGTCATTCGCCTGAATGAGCGGCGCAAGCCGCGCCACGTTGTCCTCAAGACTCGCCTGTCGCACCTCTATCGTCTCGTACGAATATCCAGCCTCGTCAAGACGATCAAACACTCGCTCCTGCACGTCAGCCGCCCGGGAACTGTGTGGGTTATACGCGATGACAAGGCGTCGATTGCTACTCATTGGGTTCACTAGAGATAGTATACTTCGCGCACACTTAAAAGCATAGCTCGGGCGTCCGGTGCGATCTATCCGAAGGTTTTATATATCTCCTGGGCATTCTTGGATTTTTGTAGCTTTTCAATGGCAGCACTCTCAATCTGACGGATACGTTCACGCGAAACGTTGAAATCATTTCCTATATCTTCGAGTGTTTCCTTTTCTTTGCCGCCAAAACCGAAACGTCTTTTAACGACCTCTCGCTCTTTAGGGGTAAGTATGTTGAGCAGCCGGTCTACATCTTCCCTCAAGGTCTCCTCTACCGCTGCTTCTTCTGGACCTTCGTCCTCCAGGCTCTCGATAAAGTCACCGACTGTCGCACCCCCATCTTCGCCGATTGGACGGCTGAGGCTCACAAGGCTTTGTCTCTGCACAATCTGCTTCATGTTCTCGATCTTGTCTACCGTCACCCCTAACGCGACGGCCAGTTCTTCGTTATTTGGCTCACGGCCTTCTTCCTGTGAGAAAAGATTATGAGCACGCTTCATTTTAGCAACGGCATCTCCCATGTGCACCGGAACACGAATCGTCCTGGATGTCTCCGCGAGGGCACGGGTAATCGCCTGGCGGATCCACCAGGTGCCATACGTAGAGAACTTGAAACCTTTTCGGTAATCAAACTTATCAACCGCTTTCATGAGACCAATATTACCTTCTTGGACCAAGTCGAGCATCGACAAACCACGATATTGATATTTTTTCGCCACGCTGACGACGAGCCGCAAATTTGCTTGTACGAACTGCTCATGAGCAGTCACGTCGCCTGCTTCGATCCGCTTTGCTAGAGCAACCTCCTCCTCTCTTGTAAGGAGTGGCGTCTCAGCGATTTCCTCGAGGTACTGCCTCGTAATATCGCCCGAGGCGTCAAAAGAGTCTACGTCGTCCGACCGAGACGTATCTTGAAGCGCAATGGCCGCTAGGCGATCCTTGGCCTCCTCCGGCCACTCGTCATCGTCCTGCTGTTCAAATACCTCGATATCCCTCATAGCGCTTCCATCCACATAAAGTAGTACTTTGATAGTGACACACCGGAGGGAAGAACTCAACTATACGTAAGATGGCAAGGTGAGGTATACGGAGCAGCTACTCGACATTCGATAAGTATAAGGAGCTACGATTCCTTAAGAACACTTAGGTGGCTGCGTACCCATCGGTCCAATAGCCCCAGGTAGTCGCCGCTCCCCACCGGCCCGAAGCCGTATCGCGCATGTCAGTCGGTACTAAATCGCGAAAACCACTCGAAACATTTGCTCGGATATACAGCAGCTTGTATTCAGCTCCTGTCGCATCAGACCTATATAGCCACGTGTCATCAGAATTATTCGGACCAGTGCAAGGCGCCGCCGGTATGGTTTGGATAATATCGTCCAGGCCAGAAATAAAAGCTCCCGGGTCGCTGCAATAATACTGCCAACTAGTGACAATTGGATAATTGCCGTTCTGGGCGTGATACATGCCAATCGCCTTGTCTATGGATTTGAGGTTGCTCAGGGCCTCGGTATACCTCGCCCTATCTTGAATACCAGTATATGCCACCACCGAAATCGCGGCTAGGATAGCAATGACAACTATGACGATGAGTAATTCGACGATGGTAAAGCCTGTTTGTTTCGCCCACGCGTTCATGCTTTAGTTATAACATTAACGCCTCATTACGGGCAAATCTGATATCTGTTAGCGAGTTTACCGAATCAACTTTTTTTGCTAATGTCGGGCTCGCTCATCGATGAGATAACAAGGCTGCGCGTATTGATCTCGCCGGTGTGACGCATGTGGGAATAAGGAACGCTTCAAAATGCTCCTATTCTTGGCCTATAGTTAGGAGTGTTCGTTTGCCAGCGCACGACTCTCGTCGTCCAGCCGATCGATCTCTTCGACAAGAGCGTCTCGCATGTCGCTTCTAAATACCTTGCCCGTCTCTCCGTGTACTTGGCGGAGGTATTTGTCATCCGTCGTGTCATACGCCTTCTGAATGAGCATCTCCAACCGATCGCGGGTAAGACGCGAGGCAACCCAAGGCGAGACAGTACCATGTTTGCCTTCAAGCAAGGCGAAGACTTCATGGGTAGTCCCGGCATAATCATCCACAATACTCTCGATACCTTGTATTAGCAGCTTTGTGTCGTCAAAGTTTGAGCCTGCCTTCAGTGAGTTCATAACCTCGACGACTTCGTCGAAAATCTCCCAGTTATCAGGATCGCTCGAGTCTTCTCTGGCAAACTCTGTAACAATATCATGATTCCAAGAGACGCGCTCTCCTCCCTTAAGGTAGCTTTCGATACGCGCAACACAATCCGAGACATAAGCTCTCCTGAATTGGAGAGTAGCCTCTGTCATAAATTCCATAGCCTTCTGAGAGTCGGGCTCGCTCATCGATGCGATGACAAGGCTACGCGTATTGATTTCGCCCGTCTGGCGTACACGGGAATGCGAAGAATAGCCGGAATCAAGGTCGGCGGTGTCGGAGCCGTCATAAGCTACCTGCCAAGGATCAAGACCAAACTTTTCAGAATCCGTTAGTACATAATCTATGAAGCCGAACATATCCATTCTAAATGCATACTCTTCCTTTTCAGCGTCATATTCTTTGTCAACGAATAGCTTGTCTCTGCCAACGAACAGCTCGCCTTCTTTACCTTTGTTCGGATGAGTGAAGCGCGAGTCCGGGCTAGTATCATTAAGCGGATCCTGCTTGTTGGTATACGGATAGTTTTCTTTCTTTGAACCGGGCCCGACATAAATCCTAAGCGTTGATAAGTCGACGCCTTGGGAGATGAGAAATTCCATACCCTGATCAAGGTATCCGGCATTCAAACCTTGCCAACCGACATGCAGTAACGCGAATACATCTTCACCATTTGCATCGGTGCCTCTGATGGTAAGCACCGGACAGTCGGCCGGGCGGCAGCCAAGCACCTTCTCTGGGTCACGGGTATAAATAAAGTCACCTTGCTTCGGTTGCATGGGAGCAAGCACGCCATCTTCGTCCTCTTCGAGCATTGTTTCATCATCAAGGTTAATAATCCCTAGCTTCTCCGGATATTTGCTCTGAGGCCACATGACATACGTATTGCTCGGGTCGTAGCCATTGCTTCGTATGAAGTTGACGTTGTTTTCTCTGGCCGCTTGAGCCATCTCAAATTTCTGTTCATCGGTAAGCTCTTTAGCGATACGGGCTTGATCAAGGTCGGGACGATCCAGCTGCGCATAGCCGCTGCCCATGTTCCCAGCAAGGTTCGTTCGCTGCTCTTTCCATCCCTCGGTACTGCGAGATGGACCAACAGAAGTGACGGACACGGCAACCGTAAACGGATGTTCGCTAGTAAGCCAACTTGGTCGTTTGAAAATATCTACTGGCTCCGAGTCGGTCTGTTGTGGAGCTCGATCGTGCATATATTATTAATATATAACACAATTACATCAAAAAGTCAATAGTAAGGCCCGGTAGCACCTACTAGTCAAGGTACTCGTGCAGCTTCTTCGCGTCTTTATGCTTGCGAAGTTTGGCGAGGGCTTTTGCTTCGATCTGACGGATGCGTTCGCGGGTAACGGCAAACTCCTGCCCTACTTCCTCTAAGGTATGGCTTTTGCCGCTTTCGAGGCCGAAACGCATCTTGAGAATCTTTTGCTCACGCTCGGAAAGTGTACCAAGAATTGACTGTACTTGCTCCTTCAGCAGCTGCGATGCGGCAGATTCCTCGGGCGCGACGCCTTCTTCAGCTTCGATGAAATCACCGAGCACTGAATCTTCGTCTTCGCCGTCTCGTCCCACGCCGGCATCAAGGCTCGTGATATCCTGCTTGATCTTCATGACATACTCAACCTTCTCAGGTTCCATTTCGAGCTCTTTCGCGAGCTCTTCGATGGTCGGTTCGCGGTTCAGCTCTTGTGTCATGCGGCGCTGTGTACGAAGCAGTTTATTGATAGTCTCGACCATGTGCACCGGAATACGGATGGTACGGGCTTGGTCGGCGATAGCACGAGTAATCGCCTGGCGAATCCACCAAGTAGCGTAGGTACTGAATTTAAAGCCTTTGTCTGGGTCGAACTTTTCGACGGCGCGGAGCAGGCCTGTATTCCCCTCTTGGATAAGATCAAGAAAATCGAGGCCACGACCGCTATAACGCTTGGCGATCGAAACCACCAGGCGCATATTCGCTTCTGCCATCTTGTCTTTGGCTCTCTTATCCCCCTCGGCTACCCTATGCGCGATTTCAAGCTCTTCTTCTGGACTTAAGAGTGGGATTTTACCGATTTCACGCAAATACAGACGAACCGAGTCGTCTGAAACGTCATCAAAGTATTGTCCCTGCGCGGGGGTTTCATCAATCTCCTCTTCTTCGGCAAGTTCATCCAGCGCCGGTTCTTCATCATCGGAAAAATTAGAAGTTTTATTTAAAGAAACCATGTCATCGTTAGCCACGTTTGACCTCCTTAATCAGTGCGTAGTGTTCACGTCTGAGGCGTTCGATTTCCGCCTCATCACCTCGATCTTCAGCCGATCGAATCTGTTTTTCTATTTGTTGTTTTTGGTGTTTCGTTCTACATTGGCGGAGGAGTTCGGCTATTTCAAGGCGAATATCTTCTTCTCGCCAGCCTTCGTATCTCTTCTCGGCCCTAAGTGTCACTACCTTAACATACTCGTCGATTTCCTGCAATTCGGCCGGCGTATCGGCACTGATGGCAGTGTCGCTTTTCGCGAGATATTGAGCGACCAGCTTCTGTCTATCGTCCGCCAGCGCAGCAAGAACGTTGGCGTCAAAAAGTAGCCGGACAGAAGGAAGTAACAGCGCCGCTCCAATCGCCGTATCGATATGACCATAGACCGCCTGAGTCGAATTCTCGGCGTTTTTCGCTACTGGCTTCAGCGGTTTCGGCACTTCCGTTCCAGCCGCGGACTGCTTGGCTTTCACCGCCTCGACTGAGGTGCCGATCATCGTAGCGACGATTTGCTGGTAATGTTCTTGTTCGACAGGATCACTAAGGCCTTTGATGACCGTAAGGGCCGCGGTCGAGAAACGCCGCTTGCCTTCGGCGGTTTTGAGATTTTCTCGCTCGCTGTAGCGCTTCATCACCCAATCAACCGCCGGCTCAGCTTCTTCGATTGCTTTGGTCCAAAGTGACGGATCCTGCTGAATGAGTTCATCTGGATCTTTGGCACTGCCAGGCAGACTAACGACGGTGAGTGTAATACCAAGACTGCTGGCAATTGGAATCGCTCGTTCGGTGGCCGCGACACCGGCTTTATCGCCATCGAAGGCCAAGCGGACTTCAGGGCTCAAGCGTTTTAACGCCCGAAGTTGGTGTTCGGTCAACGCCGTGCCTGCCGCCGCCACGACCATTCTGACATCAGCTTGGTGACTGCTCACGACATCGAGATTGCCCTCGGTAAGTACGCTGTAGCCGTTCTTTCTGATCGCCTCTTTCGCCTGGGAAAGACCGAAGATGTGCCGGCTTTTGTCGTAGAGTAGCGTTGCCGGCGTATTCAGATATTTCGGCGCGTTCGGATCGTCGGCGATGATCCGGCCAGTAAAGCCGATCGCCAGTCCGGTCTCGTCGAGAAGCGGAACAATCATGCGGCCGCGAAACAAGTCCGATCCAAAACGGTTCGTAAGCCCTGCCTCGCTGAGATCTTTCTTGCTGAAACCCTTTTTGGAGAGAAAACGCACCAAGGCGTTCCCTTCGTCCGGCGCATAGCCAATCCGAAAATCCGTCACCGTCTGTTTGGTTAAGCCCCGCTTTTTGAACACGTATTCAAGCGCCCGCTGGTTTTTGAGCAAGCTGTGCTGATAATAGGCCATAGCAAGTCGCATAGCTTCAAGCAGCTGCTTTTTACGCCGCGCGGTGTCTCTGCCTTTGGTCTGATACTGCGTTAAATCAACACCTGCTTTTCTCGCGAGATGCTCGAGGCTCCCGCGAAAATCCATACCCTCGACTTCCATGATGAAGCTGAAGACATCGCCGCCTTTGTTCGAGGAAAAGTCGTGCCAGATATTCTTATCAGGACTCACGTAAAAGCTCGGGGTCTTCTCTGACGTAAAGGGGCTGAGACCCTTAAAACTGCGCCCAGCGCGTTTCAGCTGGACATACTCCCCGACGACATCTTCTATGCCGAGACGCGCCCTGACCTCTTCCTTGGCATCCTCCATACAATTAGTATATCATCTTCACCTCTGTTACCTATGAGGCGCATCTACTCCTTTCGTCATGCATATGATTAAATGGGATATATCATGCAACCGAACGAACAAACAGAGCAGCCAAACCAACACCCGATCGATTACCTGGATTCAATCTCCACGGTACCAAAAGGTACTAAAAAAGGTCCGGACGACATGGTCTTTTTTGGAGCTATCGTTGGCGGGCTGATCATTGCCATCATCGTCGGCGCGTTCCTGTTTCTTTCGGCCGGAAGCAGTAAAGCCGACCTTTCTACCCTGAGCGTTCGTCTTGCCAATCTCCAGATAGTCGCCGATGAATCTCAAAAAAATGCCGTCAGCAGTCGCCTTAGGGGCACCAACACGAGCCTATCGCTCGCACTCGCGAATGCCAATCGCGATATCGAACCTTTACTTACCGAGAGTGGCATCGACCCCAAGAAAATCGATCCTAAAATAACTGCCGCCGAAAGCACCGACGACCTAGAGGAAAGCCTGGAAGACGCCCGTCTGAACGGCATCTTTGATCGTATCTATGCACGCGAACTGGCCTATGAGCTCGAGACCGTGTTGATTCTTCTTGAACAGCTCGATGCGAGCACGAAGAGTAAGGAACAAAAAGAGTTCCTATCAACTACTTATAACAATATTCAGCCGCTCCAAGAGAACTTCGCGAAGTTCGATACTACGACGAAGTAGCCCCGGTCACAAGCAGATAACTATGGTATGCGAGGTCTTTCAATTCGTCGTCACCTAGCTGACCGGTGAGTAAAATAGTGTTCCAGTGCTTTTTGCTCAGATGATACCCTGGCATGACAGACTCGTACCTTTCCCGTAAGGTTTTGGCGAGTTCTGGATCGCACTTAAGGCTCACTTGAAGAGGCTTGCTCCCTTCCTGGATGAGAGCGAACATTTTGGCTTTGTCTCCCACGCCTACTTTATAGACCGAGACTTTTTCGCCGAATGGAAAATCAAGCCAGGCACCCGGAAAGCCAAGAAACAGTTCCTCCAGCTCTTTGTGGGTCACAGATGTACCTTCCCGAGGTAGTACTGTAGTTCCTGGATGCTTCCTCTGATGTCTTCAAGCGCCCTATGCACTTCTGGTTTCGCGAATTTTTTGTGATACTTCGATTCCATCACTACTTTCCAGGCAGTGACATCAAGCATGCGGTAATACAGCCGTGCATCGAGCCGAGGCCAGTGCGCGGTAATGAAGCGACGGTCGATATGAATCGAATTGCCGCCAAGTAGCACGGTTTGTTCACTCGTAAAATGTGCATCGATGAACGCTATAATCTCATCCTCGATCTGTAGAAGCGGCTTGCCGCCCATATTCTGCGCCTTCAGTCCGGCCCGTGTTTCTGGGTGAAGACTCCAAAACGCTCCATTGGCCTCGAGCCGGTTCTCGAGCATCGTTTCGTCGTTTCTAATAACGCCTTCATACGTGCCGAGCTCTTTGAACTCCCAATCGGTAATAATCGCGGCGACCTCCAAAATAAGATCGGCATTCGCATCAAGGCCTGTCATTTCAAGATCAAGCCAGATAATCTTCTCAGGAAGTGCGTTCTTTGCCATGTTTATGACTTTTTCTTATCCAGACGGTCGAGTTTAGCGACTTTCACTACCCAATAGATGACCATCGCCGTGGCAATTAACGTGATAAGTGAGCTTACGACAGCACCCCAGGCAAAGTCGGCTTGGCGACTGCCCACTTCTACATGCCACTTAGCGGCCATTAGGCCTTCCTGAGAACCAACAAGCAAGGTGATGACCGGATTTATGAAACCTTCGACGATTGACTTGACTGATGCGCCTGCCGCGGTACCGATTGCGAGACCAACCGCGAGACCGACAACGCCCTGCTCGCGTACAAAATTCATAAAGTCAGCCACGCGGCCACCAGCGGCGCCTAGTAGCTTATCAGCGGCTTTTTCCGCATGCTCAGCTTCGTTATGTAATTCCTTGGCAGCTCGCTTTGCCTCGCGGGTCTGCTCGGCAACGGTATCTCTTTTCTTTGCCATACGCTTCTCCTTCTCCTCACCGATTCTATTTGTTCAAAGTATACTATAAAATTTACATTTTCTCTGGAGCCGATATGCCAAGGAGCTCGAGTCCTTGACGCAGTGTGCGCGCATAACTCTCGACAAGCCACAGTCGCTCTGGCTCGCGCTCGTCGTTAATCACGCGGTTGTGCTCGTAAAACGAATTGAACTCCTGAGCCAGCTCATACAGGTACGTCGTGATATGATGCGGCATCAATTCAGCAGTAGCATTCTCGACCACCTTCCGGTACTCGGTAAGTTTTCGGAGCAGACTACGTTCACCTGCTTGCAGCACATCGGGCCTATGCGGCGTCTGCTCACTCTTTGACAGCATGCTGTGTGCCCGGGCGTGAGCATACTGCAGGTAACTGCCTGTATTGCCTGTAAGGCTAACGGCCTCGTTGACGTCGAACACGACATCGCTGCCGATTCTCACTTTCAAGAACTGGTAGCGAAGTGCCCCGGCTATTATAGCCTCCGTCGGCCGGCCGCCACGTTCCTCTATCGCCTTCTTGAACTCATCGAACAGCCACGAAATTTCAATGACATCGCCCTCGCGGCTGCTCATCTTTCCGGTACTTAACTTAACTGTACCGGTAGAAATATTCACCGTCACACCTTTCTTCTCTGGCCACACCAACTCGGCGGCCGCTATGACGCC
>CBFGYC010000009.1:0-17305 GCA_965652985.1 uncultured bacterium
CCGCCTATAAGGTAGCGATTCATACGTTTCACAGTTTTAGCACCGAAGTGATACACCATAACCGGAAGTTCTTTTATAACGGCGCGAATTTCCGGCCGGCGGATGAATTGAACCGCTATGAAATTCTGCTCGCACTATTTAACGAGCTCGAACCAAGGCACCAACTCGGAGGCCGTATGAACGGTTCGTTCACTCATTTAGCAGATACTCTATCCGTCATATCCGAACTCAAAGCGAGCGGCCTTACCGGCAGCGAACTGATTTCCGTGCTTGACGCGAACAATGAGGTGCTTGAAGCGGCCGAAAAACTACTCGTTCCGCTATTTTCGAAGGGCATCAAAAAACCGATCATTGACGAACTCACCCCTCTACCATCTGCAATCGAAAAGCTCAGCCAGCCGCTCCCCGTGGCCGGTATCACACCACTCGCCGACGTCATCGCGACTAGCCTCGATGAGGCTGTAAACGAGGCCAAGGAAAGTAGCTCCACCAAACCGATCACGGCCTGGAAAAACACGTGGCTCAAAAAGAATGAGAGAGGCAATCTCGTTCTCAAAGCCAGCGAAAGACAAACGAAACTTCGTGCCGTCAGTAGCATCTACGATCAGTTCACCTCACGCATGCAAGAAATCGGACTGTTCGATTTTGACGACATGATCGTAAATCTCGTACACGCACTTGAAGTCATGCCCGAGCTCCGATTCAATCTGCAAGAAAAATATCTTTATATCATGGTGGATGAGTTCCAAGATACCAACCTCGCGCAGATGCGCATCCTGCTCAGCCTGATACATAACGACGTCAACGAAGGGCAGCCGAACATCATGGTCGTTGGCGACGATGATCAAGCGATCTACGGCTTTCAGGGTGCCACGGTAGGTAATATTCATAGTTTCATAGAAGAATTTCCGAGCGCCCCGCGTATCGTCCTTACCGAAAATTACCGTTCTACGGAAGACATCCTTGATCGTTCGAGAAGCGTGATCACGCTCGGGCAGGAACGGCTCGAGAATCTTTTACCTGATGTAGATAAAGAGCTCACCGCAAGAGCCATCACGTCACGCGAACCAACGACGACGCGGCTTATCGAGCTTCCTTCTTCAAGTGATGAACGGCATTATATCGTAGAGTCAATCAAAAATCGTATCGAAGACGGAACGGATTCAGGTTCTATCGCGGTCTTAGCTCGGCGTCACCACGAGCTGGTTCGACTCCTTCCATATTTTGCCAAGGCGGGTATACCAGTAAACTACGAGCGCCGAGACAATGTCTTGGAACTGGAGAGCATTCAGCTGCTCGAATACATCGCGAATCTTCTCGTGCTTATACTCGATGGCAAGCTAGACAAGGCGAACGGCATGCTGCCAGAACTCCTGGCACACCCAAGTTTTGCGGTGCAGCCTATCACGCTTTGGCAGCTGAGCGTCAAAGCGCAGAACGAACATAAAACGTGGTTTGAACTCATGCCGGATTTCGAGGCACTCGCCCCGATTCATGCATGGCTCATCGAAGAAGCTCAGGCCGCAGCCCATACGCCGCTTGAGCGCATGTGTGACCGTATAATTGGCGCCCCGAACTCCAAAGAAGAGACGACTTCGTACACTTCGCCGCTGTACGAATACTATTTCAGCCCGGATAAGCTGGAAAATAATCCTTCTGACTACATAGCGCACCTGAACGGCCTTATCGCTATCCGCGCCCGACTGCGCGAATATTATCCCGAATCAAAATCGATGCCGACGCTGCGTACTTTTCTTGATTTTCTTCGCTTGCAACGAGAATCAGGCGGCACTATCACCAGCATCCAGCCAGCGTCACGTCTCCATGAGGACGCCGTGACACTGATGACCGCACACAAGGCCAAAGGTCTGGAGTTTGATACGGTATTCATCATCGGAGCCGTTGATTCAGCCTGGGGTGAAAAGGCGAGAAGCCGAAGCCGCATGATCGGCTATCCGGAAAACTTGCCACTCCAACCACCTGGTGAGCGTATCGACGACCGCTTGCGTCTATTTTACGTCGCGATGACTCGCGCCCGTCAAAACCTGATAATTTCATACAGTACAAGTGATGATTCAGGGAAAAGCCAGCTAGTAGCCAGTTTCCTGAGCGGTGAGCAGTGGCAAGCTGAAAGCATCGAACTCACGAGGAACAAGGAGCTACAGAGTGAGGCAACGCTGCTGCAGTGGTACCAACCGATCGTGCGCCCTCTCACCGCGTCGATGCAGGAGCTACTCAGGCCAAGGCTTGAAAGCTACAAACTGAATGCCACGCACCTCAGCAACTTTCTCGATCTCACGAGGGGAGGCCCTGAAAGTTTCATAGTGAGCGACCTCCTCAAGTTCCCCGAGGCGCCTACGCCGGCCGGTGCGTACGGCAGCGCTATCCACGCCGCCTTGCAACGAGCACACGCACACACGCTTGCTACGGGCGAGCAAAAGCCGCACGAAGACATATTGAAGGATTTCGAGACCGCACTGAAAGAGCAGTACTTACCCCCAGATGAGTTCGAGCACTTCCTGCAGCGCGGTAGCTTGTCGCTCGGTGCATTCTTAAAAGGTGGTCACGGTACATTTCTCCCGAGCCAAAAAACCGAGCTTAATTTTGGCGGGCAAGGCGTCGTCATAGGCGAGGCACATCTCACCGGCATCCTTGACGTCATAGATATCAACGACAAATCGCTTACCATCACCGACTACAAGACAGGTAAAGCCACGCACAGCTGGCAAGGAAAGACCGATTTCGAAAAGGTGAAACTGCACCGCTACCGCACCCAATTACTTTTTTACGACCTTCTCGTAAGGGGCTCGCGTGACTTTTCAAAATACAGCGACACGTCTTGCGCCATTCAGTTCGTCGAGCCCACCAGAACCGAAGAGATCATTTGTCTGGAGGCTTCGTTCACCAATGAAGAGCGCGAGCGCCTCAAAAAGCTTATCCAAGCCGTTTGGCGCCATATCACTAGCCTTGATATGCCAGACACCAGCGCGTTTGAACCGAATTATGCAGGTATTCTCGCCTTTGAGGATCATCTTATCGACGGGTCAAAGTAAAAGGCTCTCTATAGAGATATTGACATAGTTATATTTATGTACTATTATTAAGTATCCTCAAGTGAGGATACATGGGCATACCCGCTTGCCCACACCGTACTTCTGGCCCACACGGCCTAGAAAGGTTTGTCCCGATGTTTGGGACCAACGATCGAAAGTGCGACAAATGCGACGGGACCGGGACTTGCCCGCACTGCAACGGCCACGGCTGTGGCAAGTGCGACGAGACCCACACCGTGGCCGGCGGATGGGGCGGCACTGGCGGCAACGGCAACTGCGCCAACTGCCATGGCACCGGGAAGACGAAGTAGTCTTCCCGGCACCGTGCAACCCACACTCACCCGTTCCTGCGACAACGACGTCGCGGGGACGGGCCCTTTCTTTTTATGGTATAATATTCACAGCAGGGCTCGCAGGAGGACAACGATGTCCCAGAAAATCAAAAGTCTCTTCAACCGGGTGCAGTACGCGCCTCGCACAGGTCGCAGGCACCGCCGTGACCGGATCGAAGTTTTCTACGGGGGCGAATCGATCATTCGTCTCCTTTAAGCGCGAAACAAGCACCCCACAACACGAGCGAATCTCGCCGCATGCCCTGCAAGCAGCCTTGGCCCCTCCGGACGTTCCGTGAGAGGCCAAGGCACAATTCACCCTTTATAATGACAAATTTTTGGAACGATTTACCTAAGCCATTCTTTGTTCTCGCTCCCATGGAAGCGGTGACTGATGTCGTGTTTCGACATGTCATCGCCGCAGCGGCCCCGCCAGACGTCTATTTTACGGAATTCACGAACGCTAGCAGCTACTGTAGCGAGGCAGGGGAGCATAGCACTCGCGGCCGCCTGGCTTTTACGCCCGACGAGCAGCCGATCGTAGCTCAGATTTGGGGTAACAAACCCGAACAGTTCGAGCAAATGGCCAGAGGTATGGCCGAGAAAGGTTTCGCCGGGATTGATATCAACATGGGCTGTCCTGATAAGACAGTCGTGAAAAACGGCACCTGCAGCGCCCTTATCCGCCAGCCTGAACTCGCCGCCGAGCTGATACAAGCCGCCAAAGCGGGCGGGTTGCCTGTGAGCGTCAAAACCCGGCTAGGCTTTAGTAGCACCGATGAATGGCGAGATTGGTTATCGCATCTTTTGAGACAGGATATAGTCAATCTTACGATTCATCTACGCACAAAAAAGGAGATGAGCAACGTCCCGGCGCACTACGAGCTGATTCCGGCTATCAAGCAACTGCGCGACGAAATCGCCCCGAACACGCTCCTCACCATCAACGGCGACATTCGTGACCGCCAGCACGGCGCAGAACTAGTAGAAAAGTACGGTATCGACGGCATCATGATCGGCCGAGGCGTGTTCCATAATCCGTTCGCATTCCAGAAGACAGAAGACAGTGCCGCCTCTTCGCCCCCATCTTTTTCTTCAGGCGCGCTCGGCGCTAAATACCCATCAGTCTTGCCTCGCTCTGCCGGGAAGGCAGAGCCTTCAGAAAAAGAGGTGACGAGCGGCTACCCATCCGAAGACGAAGATAAGCGGGTGACGACGAGCGGGGCAGCACCCACTTCGAGAGAAATCTCCGATTTTCGAGAAGTAGGGGCGGACTCGTCGGCAGGACCCGCGACCAGCGACCCACGTAGCGAAGCGTACGACGGGAGCGGTAAAAGAAAGGATGAGCTTATCGCACTACTCCATCTTCATCTCGATCTCTTCGACAAATATTCCGCCGAACTAGAGCCGAGAAAATTCGAGCCGCTCAAGCGATTCTTCAAGATTTACGTACGTGATTTCCCAGGTGCGAGCGACCTGAGGGAAAAATTAATGCATACAAAAAGCACCGACGAGGTGCGCAAAGTTCTATCTAAAATATAATTTGACAAGCGAAGGACATACGCCCAGTAGCACACCATTTCTGATGCGCTACTGGGCCGCGTACTAGTCGGCGTGATCCGAAGCGAGCTCCTGGCCACTCAGGGCAGCGATTCGTCGCTCGAGATCACTAGTGAGGTCACGGGCGCTGTGGCCGCTACTCTCGACGGGCTCGCCGATGGCGATTCGCATGACGAGCCTCGGTCCGCGCCTGACGTACGAGATTCCCACCGGTACGACCGGCCGCTTCGACGCGGAAGCGATCCTAAAGGCGCCGCGCCTGAAGGCGCCAAGCTGGCCGTCCTTCGAGCGGGTGCCTTCAGGAAACAACCCGAAGACCAGTCCACGGTTCATGCGCTCCTGGGCCTGCTTCAGCAGCTCGCGGAATACGCCGGGGCTACTGGCCCGCTCCCGCTCGAGTGGGATCTGCTCGGTGTGAACCATGAGCCACCTCAGCCCAGGAACCCTGTACAGCTGAATCTTGGCCGCGAAGGAGACCTGGACAGGCCACCAAACGGCGAGCAGCACTGGGTCATACCACTTGAGGTGGTTTGACGCCAAGATGTATCCGCCCTCCTTCGGCAGGTTTTCTTGGCCGCTTACTTCAAACCTGCAGAGCAGGTGAGTTATGGGGCCGAAGACGAACCATTTAACGAACTGGTACACTGTCACGTGATTTATTCCTTTCACTTGTCAAAGGGCGCTATCAAGAGCAAAGCCGCTCCCAATATGGCTAGGAGCGACTATATACTATTTTATATCTATAAGCAACTTTATAGACTGGCTACCGTCTACTGCTTGACGATGATTGCAGCATGCAGTAATTAAGCAGCTTTATTATGGATGACTGGCTGAGAGCCGTCCGTCAGCGTAGCTGCAACAGATAATTGGTTGATATAAAAATCACCTATAGCAATCTGACGGGCTGTTTCATAATCAGCCCCAAGCTCAGCCGTAGCGATATCTGCCACCACATCGGCGTACATTTTGCCGCGCCAAACATCAATTACAAAAATTTGTATATCCGTTGGTAGCTGAGCAGCCTCAAACAACTCGATAACCGCCCTCTGGTCAACCGTCGTCCCAGGTTCATCATTAACAATCGTAATCGCCTCCAGGTGATCGTGTTCGAGCTGCTTAATGACAGCGCCATCTCCTTCGATAAACGCCATCGTGGTCGCACCCGAAGCATCAGACATGTACTGCGTGTCGCCAGAAATGGCCGCTCGCACCTGGAACGCCTTTTCCAACTCCTCGCCATCGGCTAAAGCGTCACCCGCCAGAGCGCGAGTATTTCCAGTAATATCGTCGTGAAACTTGGCACTCTTTTCGGTTGAAAGCGTGTATTTGTCGATTGCGCCGCAACCGCAGCTATCGCCGTGGGCATGACTGTCGGTATGTGCGCCGTAATCGATACCACGGCTCTTCAGTTTACCGGCAATAAACTTACGATCACCTAGTACCGTTTCGCCGCCGTTCGGTTCGCCGGCCACCGAACGCCACATGCTGGCCGCGACCTGTACACCACCGCCAAAAATCTTAGCGCGGAGTTTTGATTTGCGATAGAATGTCCGCTCGCCGCTAGGGCTGATGGCCTGGAAAACCATTCCAGCTGGCCGACCGTCACCGCAGCCATCATCCATCTCTTCAACCGGTACGATAACCTGATTTTTATGAGTGGTGATAATTTCCATCGCCTGGCTGAGTTGCTCGCCGGTCAATGGTCCATTTTCGCGGTTACGCGTACTAATGGTGCCATCACCGTATCCTAGACCATCCGGCGCGACAACCGCCATCTCGTACACCGTTTCCTCAAATTCTTGTGGCATAATTGAAAAAGCCTCTCGTGACATCTTACTATTTTTCCTACTCTTTATATTTGATTAACCTGAAAAAGTATTATACGCCTCTAAAAGTAAAAGTAAAACACGCTAGATATAGCGTGTTTATACTGCAGCCTTACACTTTATAGACGTCGTTTGCGGCGTAGAGCCGCTACCTGCAGGCGAACAGCCTGACGATCAACGAGTTCCATGGCTTTTTCAAGCTCAACTTCGCTCTTTGCGTCTTTCTTCATCTCCTGGGCGCGAGCAAGGGCAGACTTCGCTTCTTCTTCGAGGATATCTTCGGAGTGATCTGCCTCGTCCACAAGGATTCGAACCGTATTGTCTGTTATCTTTACGACTCCACCGGTAATCGCAAGATACTCCAACTTATCGTCAGGATCATCTTGTTTATGACGAATGGCAAGCGCGCCAGGCACGGCTAACGTCACGTGCGCCTGGTGGCTTGGAAAAACGGCAATCGGACCGATTTCAGTAGGAATGGTAACCTCGTAGATTTCTTGGTCTACTTTTTTACCACGCAAGGTAACAAGCTCTAAATGCATACTCTTTATAATAGCAAAAAACTCGCCTTGAGGCGAGTGATATAACTTTGAGAATTGACAGACAGGCGGTGCGGGCGGAGAGGGGCGGTTTTTAGGCGCCCCTCCCGCGCGTGCGTCAAAAAATCGCAAGCGCATTCTCGACCATCTCCCGCCATGGGATGTCGGGCCGCGGCCCGACGAGCGGGAAGATGGTCACGAGTACCGGATAAGAGATAAAACCGAGGAAAGTCAGTGCCGCACCCTTCATGGAGTGCTGGTTCTGAGGGGCGTCCTGATTCGTATCCATATCGGACTCCGTTCCTACCTGTCTGTCAAGATGCAAGCGCACCCTAATCTGTTGACAGGTTATGCTTGTTATTATATAATACCATAACCCAACATAAAAAGCAAGCCCCCATGATGGAGGCTTGCTGTAGCGATACCAGTAAAACGACTAGTCTTTTTTCTCAGAAAGCGGACCACCGGCCATATAGAACCAGTTTTCCGGTTTGTCATCGTACTTGCCGGCCAAGATATCCTTGGCATCTTTTACGGTGTCTTCTACCTTGATGTACGCGCCTTCGTTGCCTGTGTAGGCTGTCGCCACGAAGAATGGCTGAGCGAGGAAGCGCTGAAGACGACGAGCCCTCGCGACGGTTTGCTTCTGCTCATCCGACAGTTCTTCCATACCAAGAATGGCGATGATGTCCTGAAGCTCCTTGTACTGCTGAAGGACACGCTGGACTTCGCGGGCGACGTTGTAGTGATCCTCACCGACGATCTCTGGGTCGAGGATAGTCGAGCTTGAATCAAGCGGGTCGACCGCCGGATAAATACCAATTTCGGTCAGGGCACGGTTCAAAACGATGGTCGAGTCGAGGTGAGCGAAGGTCGTCGCAGGCGCAGGGTCAGTAAGGTCGTCTGCCGGCACATAGATGGCTTGGATAGACGTGACTGAACCCTTCTTGGTACTGGTGATACGCTCCTGAAGAGCACCCATTTCTTGCTGCAGGGTAGGCTGATAGCCCACAGCCGAAGGCAGGCGGCCAAGCAGGGCAGACACCTCGGCACCAGCTTGGGTAAAACGGAAGATATTGTCGATGAAAAGCAGGACGTCCTTGCCTTCGTCACGGAAAGCTTCAGCCATCGCCAGGCCGGACAGGGCAACACGAAGACGGGCTCCGGGTGGTTCGTTCATCTGGCCGAAGACAAGACTGGTCTTATCAAGAACGCCAGCTTCTTTCATCTCCATGTAGAGGTCGTTACCCTCGCGGGTACGCTCACCGACACCGGCGAAGACCGAGTTACCAGAGTGGAACTTCGCGATGTTGTTGATCAGTTCCTGAATAAGAACGGTTTTACCAACACCGGCACCACCGAAGAGACCAACTTTACCACCACGAGCGACCGGCGCGATAAGATCGATGACCTTGATACCAGTTTCGAGGATCTCAGCCTTGGTAGATTGCTCTTCGAGCGTTGGCGGCTCACGGTGAATCGAGGCCTTTTTGCCCTTTGGTACAGGCTTGTTGTCGATCGGGTCGCCGACGACGTTGAACATGCGACCTTGGGTTTCGGCGCCAACTGGCACCTGGATAGGGCCGCCAGTAGCCACGACACTGTTACCGCGCTGAAGGCCATCGGTAGATGAGAGTGCGATCGCTCGCACCGTGCTTTCATCGAGGTGGCTTGCGACCTCAAGCGTCACGACGCGGCCGTCAACCTCTACCGTGAGCGCGTCGTAAATCGCCGGTAGGTTTTTATCTTCGAACGCGACATCGACCACCACGCCAACGACCTGGCTGATGTGACCGACTCCTTTTTCTGTTGCTGCTTTAACCATTATCTCTCCTTTAATCCTTCATAGCCTCTACGCCGCCTGATATTTCTGCAAGTTCCTGAGTAATCGCGCCTTGTCTGGCCTTGTTCATGGCAAGCGTCAGGTCGCCCACCAGGTCATCGGCGTTGTCGCTGGCATTTTTCATCGCGAGCATGCGCATGCTGTGCTCGCTGGCCTTGGCATCGAGCAGCGCCTGATAGAGCTGCGCTTCGACGAGGCGGTAGGCCACGGCATCGAGCACTTTCTGTGGACTTGGTTCATAGACCGCTTCGCTGACGTCCTCTGTCACTTCGACTTCTTCGAAGCCAGCCGGTAAAATACGCCTGACCACGACCTGCTGGTTGATGCTGCTGATAAACTGCGTGAAAATAACGTCTACCGCATCAATTTCACCAGCGATAAATTGGTCACGCGCCATTTCGAGCACCGCCTGCAACTCACCACCATCGAGCTGGTCCGACACACCTTCGTAGACACCTACGAGCTCGGCGTCCTTTAGCCGCCCTGCAAACTGCGCTATCCTACGGCCAAAGGCAACCGTGGGAGTCGTATCGCCCTCAGTGCGGTCCTGCTTAAGTTCTTCGACATAGCGCTTAAAAATATTGCTATTATACGCACCTGCCAGGCCGCGGTCACTCGCGACCACGATGAGTAGACGCCGGTTCACCTCACGCACCTGGAACAGCGGGTGATTCTTCGTGATGCCCTGAGATGCGAAATAGCTCAGTAGCTCGCTCGCCGTCTCGGTGTAACTCACGGCAGCCTTGTCGGCTTCCTGAGCACGGCGCATCTTACTGGCAGCCACCATTTCCATGGCTTTCGTAATCTGGCGGGTACTCTTGACCGACCGAATGCGTGATTTTAGCTGACGAGTCGATGCCACGCTAACTAGCCCTCGATATCCTTAGCCGTATCAATAGCGGCTTTTTTGATGGTCGCGAGCGTTTCATCGCTTGGTTTGTCACCCTTGTTAAGTGTACGCATCACTTCCTTGTGCTCGGTCCAAAGACGGGTCAGGAGCGTCGCTTGGGCTTCCTTGATTTTCGCGACTGGCACTTTGTCAAACGTACCTTCGTTCACAGCATAAATACTGGCGACTTGCTCCCAGACGCCCATTGGTTGGTACTGGTGTTGCTTCAAGAGCTCAGTCAGGCGCTGGCCACGCTCAATCTGCGCTTTAGTCGCGTCGTCAAGATCGCTGCCGAATTGGACGAAGCTGGCGAGCTCCCTGAATTGGCTAAGGCCAAGCTTAAGGTGCGAGGAAACACTTTTGACGGCTTTCGTCTGGGCGTTACCACCCACACGAGAGACAGAAAGACCAGCCGAGATAGCCGGGCGGATACCTTGGTTGAAGAGGTCTGTTTCCATGAAAATCTGACCGTCGGTGATCGAGATGACGTTGGTTGGGATATATGCTGAAATATCTCCGGCTTGGGTCTCGATGACGGGCAGGGCAGTCAGGCTACCGCCACCAAGGTCGTCGCTGAGCTTAGCTGAGCGCTCGAGAAGGCGAGAGTGGAGGTAGAAAACGTCACCAGGATAGGCTTCGCGGCCTGGTGGGCGGCGCAGTAGTAGTGACATTTGTCGATACGCCACGGCGTGCTTTGAAAGGTCATCGTACATGATTAGCGCGTGTTTGCCGTTATCACGGAAGTATTCTCCCATGGCGGTCGCAGCGTATGGTGCCAAGTAGACAAGGGAAGCCGGGTCGCTTGGGCTGGTCGCTACGACGATAGTTTGGTCCATGACGCCTTCCTGCTTGAGTCGCTCGACGAGCTGGGCAATCTTTGAAAGCTTTTGGCCAATCGCGACGTAAATGTTGATGACGCCAGTCTTTTGACGGGCTTGGTTGATCATAGTATCGATAAGCACGGCAGTTTTACCGGTCTGTCGGTCGCCGATGATAAGTTCACGCTGGCCACGGCCGATAGGGAACATAGCATCAATCGCAACGATACCGGTCATCATCGGTTCATGGACGCTCTTTCGACCCATCACGCCGATGGCTTCACGCTCAACAGGACCAGTTTGCTTGGTCTTAATTGCAGGGCCGCCATCAAGTGGGCTACCAAGTGGGTCAACAACGCGGCCGACAAGCTCTTCACCGACAGGAACAGAAAGCACCTCGCCCTTCAGGCGTACGGTGGCACCGGCACGAACATGTTCGTCGCTGCCGAGTAGCACGGCACCGATTTCATCTTCCATGAGGTTGAGTGCGAATGCTTCGATAGTACCGTTTTCAGTTTCGATCTCAAGCACCTCGGAGTAGCCCGCAGTGTGCAGGCCATGAATCCAGGCGATACCGTCACCAACACGCGTTACCACACCTACAGTCTCAAGGCCTTCAGCGGTCTCGAGGTGTGCAATCGCATCGCGGAGTTCCTTCGTTAATTCTGTAACTGTGATATTCGTCATGTGGTCCCTTTCCTAGAGCTAGTCTCCTTTAGTGAATCAATTCTGTGTTTCAATGTTGCATCGAGGCGCTTGCCGGCCGAGGCGACGCGCACTCCGCCAAGCACGCTCGGGTCAACCGTCTCTCTGGTGTATAGTTTTTTAGCACCAAGCAATTTCGCGATGCTTTCTTTTTCTTGGTCGCTTAGTTTTCGAGCCGACGTGACGTCTGCCACGACCGTGCCGTTATCCGCGAGGATCTCCTCGACGTCGCGTACCAGTAAATCGATAGCGTGCTTTTGTTTCATTTCAATCATATACGCAGCCGCCTGCTTGATCGCCGTCTCGCCGTCGCCGGATCGCAGCTGTTCAGCTACGAAAGTAGCTAACGTACGACGAGATAGTTTGCGACCAGCACTCATGGCTTACTCGGCATCCTTTAGGGCAGAGGCAACAACTTTCTTGTCGACCTTCTCGGTCATAGCGTCGCCGACGACCTTTTCGGTCGCACGTGCCACAAGATCGATAGTTTCGTCGCGAAGTGCCTTGCGGGCCGTCTGAATATCTTTTTCAATTTCAGCGTTAGCACGCTCAAGCATCTTTTCGGTCTGCTTGGTAGCGCTGGCATTAGCGGCTTCAACGATGGCGGTTGCCTCGTCTTTCGCTGTTACGATCACGTTGTTGGCCTGCTTACGAGCATCGCTCAGAAGCTTCTCGACTTTTTCGTTGGCCGCTTCGGCGTTTTCCTCGGCCTTTTGAGCCGCCTCTAGACCTTCACGAATCGCCACCTCACGCCTCTCTAGCATTCCCGAAATGACCGGATAGACGAACTTTGAGAGCACCCAAAGAAGGACCAAGAAAGCAATCGCTTGAACGATCAAGAGCCGAACATCAATACCAAGCGCACCAAGAAGCCCGGCGTCTTCCGCCGTAGTCTCAGTGGCTGCAAAAGTGAGCATTGCTTCCATTCACTTGCACCTTTCCTAGATGAATCGGGCGACGATAGCCGCGATCAGAGCGATAATAGCGAGGGCGTCCACGAAGGCGATCGCAAGAATCATCACTGTTCGAATGTCGTTTACTTTTTCTGGGTTACGACCAACTGCGTTCATTGAAGCGTAGCCGATGACTGCGATCGAAAGTGCCGCCGCTGCTGCTGGGATGGCGTATGTCAAACCAAAACCAAGATTATCCATTATTGTATGTCTCCTTTTATTATGTGCTTAATTATATCATCTTCCATCTGATGCGCCGAGAGCTGTATCAGGGGAGGAATGAACGGATTCAGAGTGCTCGTCATGCGAGCCGTGGCTGGCCATGCCCAGGGAGATAAAGATCGTCGTCAGCATGAAGAAAATGTAGGCCTGGATGCCGCCGATGAACAGCTCGAACAGATAGAATACCGGAAGCGCTACCGCTGCCGCATACTGCGCCAAGAAGGCGATCATGATAAGGAGAACCTCACCAGCAAAGACATTACCGAAAAGTCGCATGCTCAGGGCAATTCCGCGTGACATCTGCGCGACAATCTCAAGGATGCCTTCGAACGCGCCAATCGGATCTTTCAAAGGATTTTTCAAGTAGCGACCGATGCCGCCAAAGATACCGTGCACCTTAAAGGCATAAATTTCCGCCACGATGATCGTGATAATCGCCAGGCCGAACGTCGTGTTGAGATCGGCGACATAGGAACGGAAAAGATAGTGTCCACCGTAAGAAATAGTCCCAACAATCGGTAATACACCAAGACAATACTGCACAAAAATAAAGAAAAAGAGCGTTATCGGGATTGGCGCCAGCGCCCTGGCCATTTTCTTGTCACCGACGATTGTCTCGACGGTGCTATAGAGCCCCTCGTACACCCATTCGACAAGTTTAGCGACAAAACTGCGCTTGCCACCCTGCTTGATGATAGAGGCGGTATGCCATAAAAGCCAAAAAACGACAAGAAAACCGATACTTCCAAGAATCATCGAGTTGGTAATAGGAAAGCCACCGATCGTAAACACTGTTTCGGCGTTAATAGCAACATGCGGACCTTCAGAAGCTGCGAAGTAATGTAGTTGATTCATACTTAATTAATTTTTACCAAATCTTTTTTAACTGCAATCGTACTGCTACTACGGCGATGAATAAACCCAGGGCAACTCCAGCGAACAGTAGCCACGGCGTCGTTTCGAACTTACCGTCCAGCCAGACACCGAGCAGCGTCATACCGACACTTGGCAAGAACATCCGCCATGTCGTATCGGCTATAGTCATAAAAACAACCGTCGAGTTGGGCTCAGGCGGTGTCTTCTGCTTGCGATTACCCTTGGGTGATATCCCTTGCACCTATACACTATACCAAATCTAGGGTACCCTGTATAGCATATGCCTCGTAAAAATCGAACGCCGAAACACCAACCTTACATCGACACGAGCACCTGCAAATCAAAACGTCGTTTTACAACTGATTTAAATGCTAGGGAAGCGGCGGCCTTGCTTGCACTACGAAGCAATGAAGAGCTTTCAATCTATAAATGCGACCGCTGCGCGGGCTGGCACCTGACCCGGCGAAAAGAAAGAAATTAATAGGGCCTTACAGTCAACCTATAGCCGGTATCCGCGTAGCCAGTATCCGTTCCCCGACTCAGGGCAAGTGAAAATATCCCATACCCATTCGAATCGCTCCAGTTTCCGCCACGCAGGAAAGCTCGCGGTTCGGTTTCTGCGGTACTGCTATATATCATCCCGATACCATGCGTATTGTTCCACGAAGCCGCAGCCGGATTAGTGAAGATTGGTGAAGGATCAGGGGTCAGTAGCGATGAGTTGGTGAGAGTATTCCACTGTCGCCACGAGTAACCACTCTCGCCGGGCTGCCCTCCAGTGATCGTGCCAGACGTCCACTCCCAAACGTTACCACTGAAGTCCCAGATTACCTCTCCGTTACTTAGCGTCAGCGTACGCCGCTGATCGCCACTGGCATTCGCCGTGCCATAGTACCCATTATTATCATTGCTACTCGCCGCTAGTCTTGTAGACGGACTATTATCTGTATGACCCCTGTAGATAGTACCGCTACCGACACTGCCGCCCGTCCAGTTGCTTGGTACGCTGGCAATATTATGAGCGATCGTCAGCCACTGAGCCTCACTAATGACGCTGCAGTTCACGCACGAATCGCTGAGAATGGTTACTAATACGGCGATTAGTTGCGACGTATTTACCGTAGGGAGACCGCCAGGTTGGCTACCCGCCTCGCCTCCGACGTCCTTCGTTTCGTATTTCGCTACACAAAAATCGTTTGTTCCGAATGAACTGTTTCCCGGTACGGGAATGAATCCGGAAGGACAACTGAGTTCCGAAAGGGGAGTATAGGCAACTCGAAATCCGATAAATGCACTAGGTGTCGTCGGTGCCAAATCGAGACGTGTCGTGAATATTCCGGCGCTTGCTCCATTGCTCCAGCTACCACCCCGAGCAAAGGCACGGAGGGTAGTGTCGTCGCTATTACTATATAATCGTCCAATACCGTCGCTAGAATTCCAAGCACTGGCCGCAGGCGTACCGAAGCTCGGGAAAGGATTGGGGGAGACCGTACCTGTTCCCTCGACAGCTGACCACTCCCGGTAACCGATGCCACTCCCACCTGGCTTTTCACTGGCTTTTTGTCCAGACGTCCATTCCCAGACATTGCCACTGAAGTCCCAAATTACTTCTCCGTTGTTTAGCATCAGGGTGCGCCGCTGATTCCCGCTGCTATTACTGGTGCCAAAATACCCGTCGTCATCATTGCTGCTTGCCTCAAGTGAGTGGGCGGGGCTATTGTCGTTGTGGCCACTATATATGTACCCGCTACCGACTGAGTTGCCGCTCCAGTTACCGGTAACGCTCGTGACATTATGGGCGACAGTAAGCCACTCAGCCTCGCTGACAAGATGACAACCGGAGCAAGCATTGGCGGCCGCTACACTAGCATCATCCTGGCTAATGCTCACAAAGGGCGTGCCGGTAGCCTGGCTAGCGGCCTTGCCACCGACATTCTTTGCCTCATATTTACTGATACAAAAGTCGTTCGTACCAAATCGACTATCACCCGGCACAGATACGAAACCACTCGGGCAAGATATAGTCTGCGGCGCCTCGATGCGATGGTAGAGGGACTGTGAATAGCTGCGCCATACGCTGTTTGGTGATGACGACCGAACAAGCTCGGTCGTCCCGACGACTTGAAGAATAGAACCTATGCCTGAGCCGCTTGGCGCTTCGATACTATATTTCGTCCTGACATTCAGGTCTGGGCCGACACCATCTCCAACGACATAAGGACTGACGCCGCCGCCGGTCATGGTCGTGCCCGCACAGGTACTATTCGGGCGTAAATCGCGGTTTGACGCTAACGTTGACCACTGTGGCGTATAGCCGCTTGATTCCAGGCATTCGGTCGCTCTTGCGATTCCTGACTGGGCGGCTTGTCTCGCGAGCAGATTGTAGTACTGCGAATCAAGCGAGACCCTTGAGGCCGCCGCCGCCCCGATCGAAGCGACAAGTATAGTGAACATCACCGTTGAGACGAGGAGAATAGTCGGTAGCGCGAAGCCGCGCGCTCGTGCACCAGTTCCAACCGTAAGCTTCATGAGGTATACTATAACACTTGAGCGCAGCCATTTAAATAGCCGGCCGCGATGTAGTACAATAGATAGAAAGAAAGAGGGGAGTACCAGAATGAGTGACTCGAAAGTCATAGTATATAGCACGACGTGGTGCGCTTTTTGCAAGACTGAAATGCAGTATTTAGAAAAGCTAGGTGTTAGTTTCGTCAAAAAAGATATCGAAGAGGATGCCGCCGCACATGACGAACTCATGGGCAAGATTGGCGGTAATTTCAGGGGCGTGCCGGTGACTGACATCGACGGCGAACTCGTCCTTGGGTTTGATCGCCCGAAAATCGACAGCTTATTAAAAGACAAAGGCCTGGTAAAAGCGTAGTCTACGCCGTGCCGACTTGCACCACATCGCCACCCATCGCCTCACGAAAATAATTGTCGTGACTCACGTAGAGCACCGCGCCGGTATACTTGCCGAGCGCGGTTTCTAATTCTTCGATACTTGGTAAATCGAGGTGGTTCGTCGGCTCGTCCAAGATAAGCAGCTGCGGGTCATTCGCGAGCATACTGATTACCTGGAAGCGCGCTTTCTGGCCACCAGATAGCTTCTCGATCGGCACCGAACCGTCGCTATCAACAAAGAGATAATCACTCATCAGTTGGCGGATTTTCGTCTCGCTAATTGACAAGTTGCGGTCAAGGTACAACCGCTCAATACCATCGTGTAGTGTAAGACCAAAATATTTTGGCGAGACTTCCTGCTCGTACACGCCGACGCGGGCGTGAGAATCGAGTTTCAGCTCACCGGAGAAAAGTGAGATTGTTGCTTTCTTTTCCGCCTTTTCGCCACCGTCTTTTTCTTCAGGCGCGCTCGGCGCTAACTGATCATTGGTCTTGCCTCGCTCTGGCGGAAAGCCAGAGCCTTCAGAAAAAGAGATGTCGAGCGGCTGGCTCTTGGAAGCCTGAGATGAGCGGGTGACGCGAGGCGGGGCAGCACCCACACCGAGCCGAGCTTCAAGCGAGCGAGGGGTAGGGGCGGACCGAGTGGCAGGACCCGCGGATAGCGACCTATGCGCAGCTGCTTGCGGTTGTGACGACGGAAGCGGGGATAATAGCGCCTTAATAATTGTCGTCTTACCAGCCCCATTCCGGCCACGCAGTTCCACCGCTTCGCCCTCGCGAAGATCGAT
>CBFGYC010000010.1:0-15575 GCA_965652985.1 uncultured bacterium
ACGTACGAGCTGGTGCTCTTCGGCTATCGGCGTGGCGGCCACGAGTTCGTGAAGACGTTCCGAAAAATGCAGAAAAAGTTCACCGTGGTCGATTATGACCCTGCGATGATAGAAACACTCGAGCGCCTCGAGGTGCCGTACATGTATGGCGATGCGACTGATGCGGAATTTTTGCACGATATCGGTCTTAAGCACGCCAAGCTGATCGTGAGCACTATTACCCACTTTTCAACCAACGAAGAGCTTGTCGAACACGCTCACAAGGTAAACCCGAAAGCAGTTATCGTGTGCTATGCCGATGACAGCAACGATGCCGAGAAGTTGTACCAAATGGGAGTTTCGTATGTCATGCTACCGCATTATATCGGTAGCGAGCGGATTAATCACTTTATCCGAAAAAACGGTACCGACAGGCAGGCCTTCGACGAGTACCGGCGGAATCATATTATTGGTTTAGATCAAGTAGCATAAGAGCTACTTTCGGGTCACCTTCACCATGGCTGGGCGGATCGGTGAACCCGCAAGCGTATAGCCGGCTTGGAGTTCTTCGGCGACGACTTCATGCTCACCTTCCGCTTCCTCGTCTACCTGGATGGCTTCGTGAAGTTCGGGATTGAACTCAGTACCTGGATTGGCATCGATACGTTTTACATTTAAACTCTCGAGAGATTTCTCAAGGTTCTTAACAAGACCAGCGACACCTTGCGCCCATTTGTTATCGGCGAGCTCGCTCGGCATGTAGGCGATTGCGCGTTCAATATTATCAATGACCGGTAGCAGCTTCATGACCGCCGCGGCTTGGCCATATTGCAGCGCCGCCGTCTTATCGCTCTCAGCGCGCTTACGATAATTCTCAAAATCAGCTCTCGTGCGTTGTAAATCCTGAGTCAACTCACCGAGCTGTTGTTCTAATTCTTCTTGCTTTTTACTCTTTGTCATATGACCTTCCTAAAACAAACTGACTATACTATTTATAAGGGTGACGATGGCGTTCACGACTGCCTGAATCAACGTGACGATACCACTGACGACTGCCTGGATGATAGCGATGATGCCATCGACAAGCGTTTGGATGAGTTCCATTATAGTACCTCCTCTAACATCGCGCCGGTTTGACGCACTAAACGCATGACGCGACCATAACTTTGCCTGGTAGGGCCGAGCACGCCGATATAACTTTTATCAGAATATGGCGAACGGAAACGGCTGACGATCAGCGTTGCGCCACTTGATTTCCCAATCGGGTTCTCGCTGCCAATAAAGACGTTGAGCGGCTCGTTCGGCGCAGCTTCTCTAAGCCACGGTTCAAGGTTATCAAGTAGGCGCGCGACCGCCTGTACGTGATTGCCAGCTGTAAATTCTGGCTGCGAAAAAAGATTGCCGATGCCACTTAAGTAGAGTTCGTCGCCGATCGTGGCGAGCCCAAGGTTCTGCGTCAAGTCGACCAAGCTGTCAACGGCGCTACGAATCGCCCGGTCAGCGTGGTTTTTGTGAGTACTCACCCGCGCTTCGATCGCTCGGGTACTGCGGTCAGGCAGCAGCGGCGAGTGCACCTCGGATTCGTTCAATGCATTAACATAAAAACGATAGCCCTTGTCGGTCGGGATACGTCCGGCGCTGGTGTGCGGATGCGTGATGAAACCCATCTCTTCGAGCCGTGCCATCTCGGAACGGACCGTGGCGCTTGAAACATTAAAAAGCCGTGCCAGAGTGATACTGCCGACCGGTGATGCAACTTCGGCGTATTGTTCGATGATTGCAGCTAAGATTGCAGCCTGGCGTTCCGTCATGCCTCAATTGTACCGTTATTTAGCACTCTGTGTCAATGAGTGCCAGCTATCGCTCACGGATGGTAGTGAGGATATGACGAGCAAGCAGCCTCGCTTCATCGTCTTTACTGTGAAACTCATCCTTTTGGTGCGCGATGATCGAAATCGCCGCATCCACTGCTTCATCAAGATTATCGTTGATGATGAAGTGATAGTAAGGCACCAAAAGCGCGTTCGACAGTTCACTTATGGCGCTTTCGCGTCTTTTTGGCCACTCCGCTTCGAACTCCTCAGTGCTTGCATACCGTTTCTTAAGACGCTCAAGCCAGGCTTCATATGTTGGCGGCACGATGAATATTGCAACGACTTCGTTTGAGACGCCTTTGTATTCTGAAACACCCTGAACATCAAGGTCTGTAATCGCCACGCCCTGATCACTCGCTCGCTTCACCTCGGCGATCGAAGTACCGTAAATCGTACCGTGCACGAATTTCGCTTCAACGAATTCCCCGCGCTCTACCATGCCCTGGGCTGTCTCCTTAGAAATAAAGTGGTAATCTTCGCCATCTACCTCCGGCACGCCGGCGTTGCTGCGTGGCTGCCGTGTGGTGTGAGAAATAATCGCGGCAAACCCGGGACGCTCCAATAGCGCTCTTACTATGGTGTCTTTGCCCGCACCGGTGATTCCGACCAAAAGAGCGATTTTTGCATGGCGTATCGTCTCAATAGCGCTTTCGGGCGGCTGGTACTCTGTAATAATCTTTTCTATACTCATACCCCAGTATAGCACTTACTAGTCACGCTTGAGCATGACTATCTCTCAGGAGGGGCCCCACCCCTCCATCTTGTTTTGGAATAAATCCAAAACTACGACTCCTCCCCACTAAAGCTCGACTTACGTCTCGTAGCACCGTTACGAGCTAGTCACGCTTTAGCATGACCATGAATGCTTCGGATGGGATGTCGACTTTACCAAAGCGCTTCATGCGTTTTTTACCCTTGGCTTGCTTGGCAAGTACTTTTTTCTTACGGGAAACGTCGCCGCCGTAGAGGCCGGTCGTGACGTCTTTTCGGTAGGCGCTGATATCTTCCCTGGCGATGAACTTGCCGCCGATCGCTGCTTGGAGCGCTACCTGGAAATTCTGCCGCGGAATGACATCCTTTAACTTTTTCACCATTTCGCGCCCAAGGCTAACCGATTCCGAACGGTGACACATGACGCTCAGGGCATCTATTATTTCGCCAGCGACATAAAAATCTACTCGCACCAAATCTTCTGATCGATAATCAGATAATTCGTAGTTAAACGAACCGTAGCCGCTCGTAATACTCTTTAGTTGGTCGTAAAAATCGGTCAGAAGGTTCGCGAGTGGCGCCTCGAAACTGATAAGCGCGCGTTCATCAATATAACTAAGGTTCTTTTGCAAGCCACGTTTGCCGACGATGAGCTGAATGACCGCACCGATATATTCCTGGGGCACCACGATCTCACCGTTGATCCATGGTTCACGGATCTCAGTGATTTTTGTCACGCTCGGAAGATCGGCCGCGCTTTTGATGTCGAGTTTTTCGCCATCGGTCATCGTTATATGGTAGTCAGTGCTTGGATTCGTGACGACGAGATCAAGATCGTACTCGCGCTCAAGACGTTCACGAATAATCTCCATATGAAGAAGACCCAAGAAGCCGATGCGTACACCAAAACCAAGTACGGGTGAATTTTCCGGCTCGAACTGAAGCGCCGAATCGCTCAAGCTAAGCTTTTCGACCGCGTCTTTCAGGTCGTTATAATCCTCGTTCGAAACCGGGAAGAAACCTGCATAAACGAACGGCTTGACGTTTTTATAACCCGGTAGCGGCTCATCCGCATGTGCCCGCTTCACCGTGACCGTATCGCCGACTTTAGCGTCGCGAGTCGTCTTTAGGTTCGTTACGACGTACCCGATTTCGCCCGTTCCGAGGCTTGCACCGGGTAACATGAGAGGAGTGAGCTGACCGACTTCAAGCGCTAAACCATGAGCACTTGTGGCCAGCATCTCTATGATATCGCCTTTTTTTATCTCACCGTCGACGACGCGAATATATAAAATCACCCCGCGGTAGTCGTCGTAGTAGCTGTCAAAAATAAGTGCTCGGGTCGGTGCCGTATCATTCCCACGAGGGTGCGGTGTTCGGTCAACGACCGCGTCTAGGACTTGGTCGACATTCTCACCGGTTTTGGCGCTAATCTTGATGATATCTTCTTCTGTGCAGCCGAGTAGATTGATGACTTCTTTACTTACCCGTGGCACGTCAGCTGCAGGCAGATCGACTTTGTTCAGCACTGGAATGATCGTCAGGTCTTGCTCAAGCGCAAGATAAACGTTGGCGAGCGTCTGCGCCTGGATACCTTGGCTGGCGTCAACCACCAAAATCGCGCCTTCGCAGGCTTGGAGACTTCGGGATACTTCATAGCTGAAATCGACATGCCCTGGAGTATCAATAAGATTCAGATCGACACCTTTATGCCGCATCCTAACAGGCTTCAACTTGATAGTGATTCCCTTTTCGCGTTCTAGTTCCATACTATCGAGCAGTTGCGATTTCATGTCACGCTTCTCAACGGTACTTGTCATCTCCATCATTCGATCAGCAAGCGTCGACTTACCGTGATCGATATGAGCGATGATACAAAAATTTCGGATATTCTCTTGCTTCATACTAACTCGTCTGGCTGAGGATTATCTTTCGTGCTTTTCTAAGGATCGGATTCACTTCGTCGAGATGAAATAGCCAACAGAAAAAGATATACACCGCAAAGCTAATCAAGGTAATGAGAGCAAACCTTGGTACGGATGAGATCAGTCCACGGCCATCGGCAAGAAGCGGCAAAGAACGAACCGTGATATATGTGAAAATCGCCATGAATCCTGTCGCGCTCACCATGCGCGCGACGGCATGCGCGAATACCGAATCAAACAGCCCGGGCATACGACGCGACATGATACAGAGAAGCACGATAACCTCGACCGCCGAAACGATGGACGCAGCCCAAGCAAGACCATAAATATCAAAGTTGAGTTTCATCGTAAACCATATAGCGAGTGCCACGTTGAGTGCGATTGCAAGTATCGATACATACAAAGGAGTTTTTGTGTCTTGCTGCGCATAAAAAGCCCTGGTCGCGATGTGATACACCGAGCGGAACAAAATAGCTATCGCCAGGATGCCAAGTAGGTTCGCGATTTCAACGTCACCACCCTCTTTGACGAAGTTCACGACATAACCCCTGGCAAAAAAGGTTATCGTCGCGACCGGCAAGGTGAGCCAAATGATCGTACGTATGACACCTTGCAGGTCTTTTTTAAACAAATCGGGACGGCCTTGGGCTAATCGTACCGTCAGTTGTGGGTAAGCGGCGGTGCTAATGGACATACCGATAAGATTCACCGGCATCATATACAGCATAGAAGAGGCCAAGAACGAAGTTATTTTTCCATCGGACAATCGAGACGCCAGGTTGATCTCTGCGATGTTCGTTATGTAGTCGGCACCTTGATCAAGCGCCCTGGGTGGCAACAGACGGAGCACCTGACGAAAGCCTTTGTTTTTCCAAAAGATTTTAAATTGATAATCGAATCCTAGTCCAATAAGCCCGATAGAGCTTACGATCAAATTCATGAACGCCCCAAGTACCACACCCAGCGCCACGCCCATGATGCCACCATCGAATAGTTTCCAGCCAAATAGCGAGATACCGTCTGTAAAGAACAATATTCCGATGATGATACCAACGTTATAAATCATGGTAGAAAGCGCAAAGAACGTGAAGCGACCGACCGCTTGCTGCATGCTCGCGATCACGACTGATACCGCGAAGATGAATGGGTTCACCGCCACGACGCGCATCATACTGATGGCCAGGCTCCTACCAGATTCATCGAGACCCGGTGCTACTATATAGCGCACCAATGGCTCCGCGAAGATAATGATAAGTACGCTTGCCACCAACGTAATAAGCGCCATGAAATTAATGAGGCTGGTCGAAAGACGCCACGCCGATCTCTTATTACCTGTCGCGAGGCGCTGATTAAAAACCGGTATGAAGGTAACGCTGAGCGCCCCGACCGCCAAGAAGGAATACATGAAGTCGGGAATCGTAAACGCTACATAAAACGCATCGATACCCACCGGGTATGTGTCGTGATAGGTTCCGAGCAAAAGACGCTGACGAAACAAACCAAGCAAACTCGAAAGGATCGTTGACGCAGCCAGCATTGAAGCGGCAAGCTGTATCGATACTTTTGAATTCGCCCTCGCGACGGCGTTTTTGAATCGACTCATCTCTTCATATCACCAGGCTCTAGTGGAGCTTAGCCTCCGAAGGAAGAATCGCGCTTTTCAGAATCTCGGCCACGCCTTCCTCCTCGATTGTTTCCTCGACGAGGAGCCGCTTCGAAAGCTCGTGTAGCAGCTCGATGTTGTGTTTAAGGACGGCTTCGGCGCGCCGGCCCGATTCTTTGATGAGCATTTCAACTTCTTTGTCTATTTCCTGCGCGGTCGCATCACTGTATGGCCGATCACGGGTCATCCGGTCGAACATCATGCCACCGTTATCCTCATGAAACACTTGATCACGTAGTTTCGTGCCCATGCCCTGCTCGATGATCATGTCGCGCGCAATTTCCGTGGCTTTTCGAAGGTCACTGCCGGCGCCAGTCGTAATGCCGTCTTCGCCGTACAGGATTTTTTCGGCTACGCGGCCACCCATTGCCCGAGCAAGGACGTCTTTGAATTCATACACGCTAGTGTAGCTCTTGTCTTCTGGTGGCAGGAACCACGTCACACCACCGGTCGCACCGCGAGGAATGATAGTCACCTTATGCACTGGGTCGCTGTCAGGTAGCACATGCCCAACGATGGCATGCCCGGCCTCGTGGTAGGCGGTGAGTGCTTTTTCTTTTTCATTCATGACCTTGGCTTTTCGCTCAGGACCAATCGCAACTTTTTCAAAGGCTTCAGTCAAATCTTTATTGCTAATCTTCTTAGCGTTGCGACGGGCAGCGATAATAGCGGATTCGTTCGCGATATTCGCAAGATCGGCACCACTCGAACCGGCCGTCTTCGCAGCCAGAGCGTCAATGTTTACCGTGCTGTCAGTCGGCTTATTTTTGAAGTGCACCTTCAAGATTTCTTCGCGGTCTTTGCGCTCCGGCAACATGATATTCACGCGGCGGTCAAATCGACCAGGTCGAAGCAGTGCCGGGTCGAGCACGTCAGCGCGGTTGGTCGCAGCCAGGATAATAACGTTCGTGCCGGTCTCGAAGCCGTCCATCTCTACCAAAATCTGGTTGAGTGTTTGTTCACGCTCATCGTGCCCGCCGCCCATACCAGAACCTCGCCTGCGACCAACGGCATCAATTTCATCGATGAAGATAATCGCCGGCGCGTTCTTCTTTGCCTTTGCGAACAGGTCACGTACACGCGATGCACCGACACCAACGAACATCTCGACGAATTCCGAACCTGAAATACTAAAGAATGGCACGTTAGCCTCGCCTGCAACCGCACGAGCAAGCATCGTCTTACCGGTACCGGGGTTTCCGACTAGCAGAACACCCTTTGGAATTTTGGCACCGACATTCTCGTACTTCTTTGGGTGCTTCAAAAAGTCTACGACTTCTTCAAGGTCCTGCTTGGCACTATCGTTTCCGGCAATATCCGCAAAGGCGACTTTTTCTTTGTCGATACCGTATAGCTTGGCTTTTGACTTGCCAAAACCAAGTGCTTGATTGTTCTGCCCCTGTGCTTGGCGCATCATGAACATAAAGAAGGCGACGATCAACAGCACCGGCCCAACGAATAGGACAAGGTTCCATATCGTCGAACCAACCTGTGACGGCGGTTTATCGTCCACGACGGCCTCAGCCTCTTCGTTCAAAAGATCATCTTTAAGAAGCGTACTGACACCACCTTGGACATATGATCTCTCGGTTGGCGTCTCTTCGCCTTCCGGGGTGACCAAAAGTTCGTTGCCGCTCCCCTCGATACGACTGATTTCACCAGCGTTCGCTCTAGTAATCACCTCTGAAATCGGCACATCCTTAAGCTCACCGCTACTATAATTAAGCGCGAAGGTTATCGCGATCGCCGCTAGTATAATCGCCCAGAAAAGTCCTAACCGAACGATATTACTTACTTTTTTAGGTGGTTGCAATTTCGCCATAAAGAGTTATCAAGTTCCTTCCTGAAAGTCTACAAAATACAATATTCTTACCTACTAGCATACCATTTTCTAAGGTGTTTTCACAGAGAAACTAAAGACCTTTTTATCGACAGCCATCTGTACGTCACCAAATGGGAACACCGTGCCCGCCCGAGCGGTTTTAATTGCGAGAAGCGCCCGCTCTAACTGTGGGCGCGGCAAGCTGGTGCCGAAGGTCCTCACGGCCAGGCCACGCAGCAGCTCCATGGCCGCGGCGCTGGGAATGTGCGTAAAGAAATAACGGCTGCATGTACCGCTGTCACTAGCTAGTAATTCGCCTACTTCTCTATCAAGAACATCTCTCAGCTCAACCTGCCTCGCCCGCAGCGTAGCCAACTGTAAAACCATATCTTCATCCGTCATTTTTCGTCGTAAGCGGTTGCGCATATATGCATCAGAGGCGTTCGTGCTGTCCTCGTGCCACTCTAACCTGTTTTTCTTAGCGTACTGCAAGATTTCTCGTTTTGTCATGGCAAGTAGCGGCCGATGGATATCACTCGCCAGCACTGCCACGCCTCGCCAGCCAGTACCGCGCGCGACGTTAATGGCGATCGTTTCGGCGATGTCATTCATATGGTGCGCCGTCGCGATCGTTGCGTTGTGCTTTTTTGCTATAGCTCTTAGAAAGCCATACCGTCTGTCCCGCGCCAGCTCCTCACTGGCATCTTTACCCAGCTCCTCACGTCCTGTTTCAAACGGCAGGCCGTATTTTTTCGCGAGTTCACCAACGAACTGCGCGTCCTCATGAGAATCATCCCGGATACCGTGATCAAAATGCGCGACGACGAGTTCATGCTCGTCCTCCTTGGCCAACATATCAAGAAGCACCACCGAGTCGACTCCGCCGCTGACCGCTACGATATACTTCATCTAAATATCGTAACGCTTTGATACCCAGACCGCTAGCCAAATACCAAATATGCCACCAATGAACCCGCCAAGGATGCTCCAGCCGCTCAAAATATCGTGATCCCCCAATAGGACCGGTATGTACGCACCAATCGTACTGAAAACAGTTACAAAAAGTAAGATTAAACCTTTCATCTATACATCCATTATACGCTAATTACCACCCACCCAGCCACGATATGGCCCCGACGTGGTATCAGCGTCTGCGTATCCTGCATACGGCCAACCTAAGTTCGATCTGATCATCGTATTGCAGTTATGATTTGCACCATCCCACGCAACGCCACCCGAATATTCCGTTGGGCCGTCAGCCTCGGTTATATAATAAATGGCACCGGACTTGCCTAGGGCAATCACGCTATATTGGGTTCGCGAAGCGGTCCTGCAATACCAAAAATTATTCGCGGTAGTCGGTGACGCCGCATACGCACCTTTTGTCATCTTAAAATCTAACGACGCTAAGCCGCTACTACTGCCACTCGGGTATAAATCACCGTTGTCAATTTTATAAATTTCAATTTTTTTCTTCAACGCGGCTAAGTCGCTTACCACAGTTGCGTTATTCGCCCTCTCCTGTATTCCGTTATAGGCAACGACTGTTATCGCAGCCAGTATAGCTATAACGACGATGACAATAAGTAATTCAACGATAGTAAAGCCACTTTTTTGCCTTTGCCCGCAAGGTTGCATGGGCCAATTATAGCATGAGCCTTATAGGTACCGCGTACTGCCAAAAGGTATTTTCTGCGAGACGTAAATGCCAGTATCAATCGTGTCGGCCGACACAATCGTGCGCTCGCCGTAGCGCTCGTTGATACTATCGGTCGCCGAAACAATGGCCCGTTCCTGCACAAGTTCATCCGCGAACAAACTTGCCTGCTTGTCGTCCTCATCGCGCGAAAGCTCATAGCAATGGATGCCAATCTCGCGGATGCCACTTGGTGCTTCCGCGAATAACTGTTTGGCCATTTCATAAATCGCTTTGTTGCTATAAAACGGCAACGGCTGCACGCGACAAGCGTGCCAATAGTCTTTCTCATAGGTTCTTGCATATACATAGACGCCCCGTGCTGCCAAGTTTTGGGATCGCATCCGCCAACCCACCGATTCACATAAATGATGCAGTCGCTGCGTTACCTCATCCCGCGTGAGATCGAACCGCTCCAGCACGTACTGCCGGCCAACCCGTCCCATGACCGTCTCGACATCGTCAACTTCCCAGCCGCGGAGGCGCCTGAACCACTTCGTGCCGTCGATACTTTTAAACACCACCCTTCTGAGCGTCTCCTCGTCTGCTGCCAAAAAATCGAGCGGCGTGAATATCCCGACCGCATTCAGCCGGGCTTCGTTCCGCCAAGCGATACCGGTAAGATCAGTAAGTTTTAGTGCACCAAACACCACGTGGAGGTTCTCCGGCGTAATGACATCGAGTCCGTCTGGTTTATGAAGGCTGGCCGCGGTTTTCGCGAGAAAGCGATTGGTCGCGATACCAATATTACAGCGCATCGCCACGCCGACTTCGTCTTTAAGCCGCTGCTTGATTTCATACCCCGCCTCTATCACCCTCTCCTTGCTCAGGGTCGGACCCTGAGCAGATTGATGGAAGTCGATGATACCTTCATCGATACTTTTCATCGTGACGTGCGCCGAATAGTCCTGCATGATGGCAAGTAGTTTTCGGTAGACGAACTTATATTTTGCCGGGTCGCTTTCGATCGCTACCAAATCGGGCGCCAACCGCTTCGCGTCCCTGAGCTTCATGAGCGGCTGCACACCAAGTGCTTTTGCCTCGTAGCTCGCCGTCACCAGCGCCGTATGTTCGGTCGCCCGATTGACGATTGCCACCGGTCGGCCCCGCAGAAGCGGTCGTGATTGCTGCTCAACACTCGCGAAGCAGCTATTGAGATCGATATGCATGACGAGCGGCGTCTCGTAGTTATATTCATCTACCATCTGTCCGCCTCCCGCGTGAGGCGCCATGTCAGGTGCTCGGCATCAAATTCGATGCGGTAATCCGCCCCGCCATCGGTCACGTCAAAGATATGAGTCATACGATTACCGAAAGACTTCGGATGCCGTAAACCAATTTCAGTTATCGTGACTTCCCGGCCGTTCTTACGCCGGAACTTGATTGGCTCACACATCGTCCGGCCAGGGCGGAACAACGCCACCACGTCAATTTGTTCGTTCAAAACTAAATCATCGTTCACTTCAAAAATCCTCTAAAAATTTATAGAGAAACGATTTTCAAGTTTTTCGCCCGTCATCTCGTCCGTTTCTAACGAGATCCCGAAGACGATCCTGGGGTCCCCATAAAAACCTGTTTTGTGGGGTTTGGTGAATGTGATCCTACGCGCGAGGGACGCTTTGCCATAACGGTCAGTGTGTATCGCGGGGAGTATGTATTATTATACGCTTTTATCGTCGCCTGTTAATCTTTCAAAGATCCACTCGTCGTCAAATGCCAGGTCTCGCATCTGCCTTAGCACTGCGACTCCAAACCACTTGATATCAGAAACCGCCTCTGGATTAGGTGCGATTTCCTCTTCGTTCACCGTGCCGACGAATACGTGAGCCTGGTCAGCATAATCAACGTTCGGCAAAGGATAACTGAAACGGAGCGTTCCCGTAAATGCGGCGCCGATATCATACTTCACTTCGTCTAGCACGGCCTCTTCGGGCGACAGGCCTTTCTTCGAGGCTCCTATGCCGCTAATAAACGACCAGCGGCCTTCATAGGGATCCCTTGCGCGCCGAATGAGCAGGTATTCACCCTGATCATTCGTTATAACCGCGCAGCTCACGAACACCTCTTTCATGTAGCTACTACTATACACCCCAAAGTTGACAATGACACGACCTCGAACCATACTCTATAGAACATGGTGAATCGAGCAGAGCAGCCCTTCGGGCACGATGGGGCGGGAAATAACCTGGCATATTTCGGAGGTCAGGAAAGATTAAAGCGGAGAGAATTTTTACAGAAGATAGCGGCAGGAGCGTGCATCGCCGCCACAGGCATCTTTACCACGAAGCAATACGCGTTGCCATACGCTACTGAAAAATACCAAGAAATACATGATAAATACAGCTCTCTTGGGGGCCCGTATACTGCCCGGGCCGTCGTAAGCGAAATGGGCGGCAGAGAGATCGACAGCGAGATGCTCGACGAGTTACTCGGCAGCGACGCCGCGGAGATAGGCGGAGCGTCTCTAAGTGTTGTGACGAAAGAATTCCAGGAAAGTCCGGAAGCGATCGCCGAGTACGACCTGGTGCTCGAGCGCGATGGCCCGGTATTCGCCAAGTTCGACGGCCTGCAGGGTGACGACGTGTCGCTCACTATCCTGCGAGCTGTCGTCGACGACGAAGAGGAGTTCCTGATACCTCTCGTCCGCGACGAGGCCGAGCAACCGTCGATCACCGTCCAACTAGGTGAGCTGGGCGCCGGCGGCCATAAGCTTGCGTTGTTCGATGAACATGCCGCCACCCCCACGGAAGCACATGAAGTCATCCCTCATGTCACCTTGGAAAGCGCGGGTGCTCTTAGGAGTGTCATCGACAAGCACCAACCCGACATTTATCTACGCGACTACGGCGACATGGCGAACAACTTTCCCATAAGATCGTATGCCTCGGTACTCGTAACCGATGACGGTGAGCTCGTGGTCGTATATACCACGGAGTGTACCGACGAAGACGAAGTTTTTTTCGGTAAGTTCGGGACTTCATGGCAGCGGCTCGTTGAAACGGAAGGCAGGCCGACAGATGTCGACTGGATCGCAGCAATGCGGATCCAGCCCTCGGACGGCTCGATCCAGGAGCTCGTTATCTGCGAGCCGTATCATCATCCGCAAGCGGTAGAAGTCGACCCGGACATCGCGACCGAGCGCATCGCGGTCCGAATCGCCTCATCTAACAACCATGTCAAAATCGCCACAGATTCATCTACGCTTGACCGCGCTAAATTTCGGCCGCGCCCTATCATCCATACCTACGAGGGCATGAAAAATGCCATCAAAAGCACCGATGCAAGCACCGCCCGCCTGTCCGTGTGCGAAAACGACGGCGAAGGCAAAGTGAACCATGGCGACCCTGTCGATCAAGCGATCCTCGAGGAATACGGTCTCGGCCCTGAGTCCTGCCAAAACTAGACCGCACCTCTGGAAATGTCATTTACAATCTGTTACAATCGTTTGTGTCTCGTATGAGATTCCCGCGAATCGGGCACCGTAGCTCAGCTGGTTAGAGCGCAGGACTCATAAGCCTGAGGTCACAAGTTCAATCCTTGTCGGTGCTACCATGAAAATCCCCTCACTCCATGTGGGGGTATTTTCATGGTAAGGCCTTATAGAGAATGAGAACTTGTGACCGATAGGCGAAAACTGCCAGTGGCAGTTTGAGAAAGTAATGCTTGGCCGTAGCGGCAGGGCTTCAGCCCGAGAGCGAAGCAAAAATGGACAAGTTCAATCCAAGCCACTAAAGAACTAAGCAATGTCCTTGTCATTCATCCCCCATGCTTGGCTTGTACCGAGTTAGTTGTTACTATAGAAGTGATAGCAAACCAAACAAACAACGGGAGAGAATATATGGGATCAAGAGCTTTTGGCTGGAGAAACAATACTCCAGCCGTCGAACTGTACAGCGGAAACCAAGACGACGAACAGCCAGAGACACTAGAAGAACAGCACCTTCATAACGAGATTGTCGAGAGCAAGCTTAAAATCGCGGACGAAATGGCAGCGGTCGCAGACGTCGGTGAATTAATTAAGCTCCCTCTCGATGATATCGAAATCGAGCCACCTATAGACTGGGAAGTTGAACTACCAATGGTAGTAGGAGACCACGACCTGATGGTGATAGGAAAAATCGGAAGCGTAGCCACGCTTCAAGTATGCGGCCACTCAGTCGCCGCCGCAGACTAATTATTCAGCACGTATCTTTTCTGTATAAAACCATAAAATTACAATTATGGATATTTGATGCTATAATAATCATCTAATGTATGGCCGAGATAGATGGCAGCTTTCGAACAGCCCGGAGCAAAGCCCAGATTCTGGGTTTTTAAAATATGCGCTCGGCGGCGCCGCTCTCGCACTGATGGCTGGCGTTGTTGCTAGTAAATCGCCAGCTGTCCAATCAACAGTGCGTGAAATCATCAGCCATGTAGACAAAGATGCGAGAGAAACTCGCCCCTACACTGTCGAGCTCTTAACGGCTACAGCACTTTCTTTTAATGTGCCCCTAGAACAATCTCATATCGATTATTGGCGGACTATGGAAGCAGTATACCTTGCTGTAGATAGGGTCATCGACGAATCACAGCCCGAATCAATCGATCGAGAAGCTCTTTCTCTTATCTGCGGTCAACCAATTGGCGGAATATCAAAAGAACAGGCTCAAAACTTTAGCGTAATTATACACACTGCCTCAGAGGAGCGAAAAAACATCATACTTAGCGGCCTAGAAGCCCAGGACATCGCAGAGAAATTGCGAGGCACAAGTGATGTCAGAGAGATGCTTGCTCTGCGCGAGCAGGAGAGTCTTTTACTTACCCAGATTATGACGCTTGATAATCCGCACCACGACACACGTATCGACCGCTTTAACGAATATATGCTTAGCGCCGGGGTTTCCGCCTACCAAACAGATACCTTGCGTGACTTGTCGGCTGATTATAAAAGCGGGGTAAGTGCCGTTCGTCCAACCCCCCGCAATTATCTCATCGCCGCCAAAGAAGCGACGGCGACCACTTCTTACACTATGAGGCAACTTCCCTCTTCCGCCTTGCCATCCTTAGCGTTCATTGGAATCAAAAGAGCAATCAGCCACGTTTTATCGAAAACTTAATAAGGGACTGAGTCGCGAGAGATAATCGGTAACTTTCAATTTGACAAGCACTTGCAGCCATATGGTACGATGAGTGCAGCATGCACAAGCGGTGTGTGCACGAACCTTTACGGGAGGGGCCATGTCTACCTACCCAGGTCGGACAGTTCGCGGATCGCTACCTCGACGAAAAGAGCGACGGAGAGAGCGAAGGGAATGCACCGCAAGCGTGAACGCCAGGCTCATTGGTGAGGTCATTTGCGATCTGCTTCACCAAGGAGTCGCCAAGGGCGTGAAGCTGAAGGACGGGGTGTCGGCCGCCATCAAGAAAGCCGGCTTCGACAACTGCGTCGTGCGAGTCGTCAAGGGGGAAGTCCACGCTTTCATCGGGTCGCTGAGCGACCGCCTTCATGGACACGTTATCGTGCCCATCCGAAAGAAGGTAGTTCGCTACTCGCGCGGGTACGCCATGCCCCACGGCCAGTGGAACCACTACCGCAACTAGCCTTCCGAAACGGTTCGAGCAACCGGGGACTCGCCTCCCCGGTTGCCTCAATCACCTCCAAGAATCATAAAAAGCCCTGTCTAGAATAGGGCTTTATTATGTGCTAGTCAGGCTATCTCCTGTTAGATTCCTAGGTCAACGTCTTCAAGTAAGTCGTGGCGGCCGAGAATAAACGACGTAAGCTCTTCTGTGGTACGCTGACGATTCCAGGTCAATGTTTCCATTACTTCACCGACCGAGACTAACTCGGATTCGGAGGCATGTGATTGCATACTTGCTCCTTTTTGTTTTAATTGTTTTGTATATTTATTTAAGCATAAAA
>CBFGYC010000011.1:0-14181 GCA_965652985.1 uncultured bacterium
GGTGGTAAGGGTAATACTCGTAAGGTCGGTTCAATCGGCTCGATGTATCCTCAAAAAATCTTCAAAGGTAAAACAATGGCTGGCCGTATGGGCCATGACCGTGTCACCGTGAAGAACCTCCAGGTCGCTTACGTCTCACTTGAAGATAACCTTATCGGACTCAAGGGCGCCGTACCTGGTCCAAAGAAGGGTCTGATTACGATCGGAGGAAAGGCATAATGGCGACTACTAACCCTAAGCTCAGCGCTAAAGCACCGGTGGCTTCGCCTACACTTCCGAAAGAGGTGTTCTCTGTCGAAGTGCCAAACCACGAACTTCTGAAGCGTGCGTATAACAGCTACCTCGCGAACTCTCGCGTGGTTGCTCCTGCCACCAAGACTCGCGGTCTCGTGAGCGGTGGTGGTAAGAAGCCATGGCGCCAAAAAGGTACCGGCCGAGCTCGTTTCGGTTCATCCCGTAACCCAATCTGGCGCGGTGGTGGTATCGTTTTCGGTCCATCTGGCATCGAGAACCACACTATCAAGCTTTCAAAGACCAGTAAGCGCGTCGCGCTTCGTCAAGCTTTGACGCTTGCCGCCGAGGCAAAAAAGATAGTCGTCAAGGATATCAAGACGACTGGTAAGACCAAGGAAGTCGCGAAGTTCCTGCAAGATAACAAGTTCACCGGCAAAGTGCTGATCGTTGTCGACGAAAAGACGCCAGAGCTGATCCGTGCGACGAACAACCTTGAGAACGTTCTCTTGGTCCGTAGCACTTACCTCAGCGTGTTCCGTATCCTGAATGCCGATACTATCGTCATGACACCGGCAGCAGTGAAAGCGGCTACCGAGTGGCTAGCAGGGGAGGGAGCGTAATATGATTCTTGTTACCCCTATCACCACAGAAAAGGCTTACGGCCTATCCGCAGGTATGAATACGTATGTATTCTCTGTACCTGTGAGTGCCAACAAGCAAGAAATCACCCGCGCTGTCGAAGAGCAGTACGCGGTCAAGGTAGCAGGCGTGAAAACCCTGGTACAAAATGGTAAATCAGTTCGCTTCTCTCGCGGTAAGAATCGCTACCCAGGTACGACGACTCGCCGCGATAGCAAAAAAGCGTACGTCACGCTTGCCGACAACAATACTATCCCAGTATTCGATGTCGCTCCAGAGGAGGCTAAATAATGCCAATCAAAGCTTACAACCCAACAACTCCGGCTCGCCGCGGTATGACCACTCAAGACACGAGTGCTATCACTACCAGGAAGCCACTAAAAAGCCTGACCCGCTCTAAAAAGCAACAGGCAGGCCGCAACAACACCGGACGAATCACGATTCGTCACCGTGGTGGTGGTGTCAAGCGCCACTATCGTCTGCTGAATCATGGACTAGCGGATGGTCTTACGCTGACTGTCGAGGAGATCGAGTACGATCCAAATCGCAGCGCGCGTATCGCCCGCGTCAAAGATCAGCACGGGACGTACCACTATATCCTTGCTGACACGGCAATGGTAAAAGGTAAAGTAATCCAGAGCGGTGCGAAGAGCCCGATCGAAGCGAGCAACCGCTTGCCGCTTGAAAACATTCCAGTCGGTACGCAGATCTACGCCATCGAGCTTAATCCTGGCAGCGGTGCCAAGATGGTTCGTGCAGCTGGCGCCAAGGCGCAGCTCATGGCAAAAGAAGGCGGCTACGCCCTCGTGCGTATGCCAAGTGGTGAAGTTCGCCGCTTCCGCCTCGATGTCACAGCGAGCATCGGTGTCGTCGGCAACGTCGCACACCAAAACGTCAAGATCGGTTCAGCCGGTCGTAGGCGCCGCAAGGGTATCCGCCCGACTGTTCGTGGTGTCGTCATGAACGCCGCAGATCACCCACACGGTGGTGGTGACGGTGGTCGTCACGGTAGCGGTAAGCCACCACGCACACCATGGGGTCAACTAACCCTTGGTTACCGTACCCGTACCCGTAAGAGTACCAATAAAATGATAGTAAGAAGCCGTCACGAGGCGAAGAGGAAGAGGTAATATGAGTCGTTCACTCAAAAAAGGCCCATTCGTCGACTTCAAGCTCGCCCGCAAAGTGGCGGCGCTTGGTCCGAATGACCGTACAGTTATCAAGACCTGGGCCCGTGCAAGCACCATCAGCCCTGATATGGTTGGTCGCACTATTGCCGTTCACAACGGTCGTATGCACGTGCCTGTACTTATCACCGAAAATATGGTTGGCCATAAGCTCGGTGAGTTCAGCCCGACACGTAAGTTCCGTAAGCACGGCGGGAAGGACAAGAAGTAATGGCTGAGTCTGTTATCGTCCGCGCCTACAGCAAAGGTGTCACCCAGGCACCGCGCAAAGTAAGCCTTGTCGCTAGCCTCGTTCGAGGTCGCCAGGTCGCCGATGCGCTTGTTATCCTGGAGCATGTTCCAAAGCGCGCCGCGCAACCCGTCAAAAAGGCGATCGAAAGCGCAAGCGCCAACGCGACCAACAACTACGGTCTCGACCAGAAGTCACTCGTTATCTCGACACTTTCGGTTACTGCCGGTACACGTCTGCGTCGGTTCGTGCCAGCTTCTCGTGGCCGTGCGCTTCCTTATGAAAAAATCACCAGCAACATCCTCGTTGAAGTTTCTGGAACTGAAAAGCCTAAGAAGAAGCCAGTCGCTAAGAAAGAAGTGGCTGAAGAGAAAGAGGAGGCCAAGTAATGGGCCAGAAAGTTAATCCAATCGCATTCCGTCTGCAGGTCACTAAGGGCTGGAACTCTCGCTGGTTCGCAGATAAGAAAGATTTCGCGAAGTGGCTCAAAGAAGACGTTAAGATTCGTGAACTCATCGAGAAGAAGTTCGCATCTCGTCCAACGATCGATCGTATTGAAATCGAGCGTTCCGCTAACCTCATTACCGTGACGATTCATACCGCGAAAGCTGGTGTCGTTATTGGTCGTGGTGGTGCTGGCGTCGCAGAGCTCAAGACACAGCTTGAGAAGATCGCAAGTCTTCCTGTTCGAATCAATATCGAAGAAGTACGCCGCCCTGAACTCTCAGCCAAGCTTGTCGCCGAGAACATCGCGCACCAGCTTGAGAGGCGAATCAACTTCCGCCGAGCCACCAAAGCGACCGCTCAAAACACGATGAACGCTGGCGCCAAGGGTGTCCGTATCCAGGTTGCCGGCCGACTCAATAATGCTGAAATGGCTCGCCGCGAAAAGGTGATCGAAGGCTCCGTGCCTCTGCATACGCTTCGCGCTGACGTCGATTTCCACGTTGCTAGAGCCAAGACTCCTGCCGGTATCATCGGCGTCAAGGTCTGGATCTATAAGGGCGAAAGGGGTGACGCGTAATGTTACTACCGAAGAAAACCAAGTTCCGTAAGGTACGAAAAGGCAAGAACGACGGCGTTGCGACTCGCGGCCACTACCTTGCTTTCGGTGACTACGGCCTTCAGGCTGTCGGCAACGAACGTATCACTTCACGTCAGATCGAGGCAGCTCGTACGACGATGTCCCGCTATATCAAGCGTGGTGGTAAGATCTGGATCCGCATCTTCCCTCATACGCCCGTGACGCGCAAGCCTCAAGACGTAAAGATGGGTAGCGGTAAGGGTAACCCAGAATTCTTCGTCGCTAAGGTAAAGACTGGAACGGTCATGTTCGAGCTCCAAGGCGTCGATGAAGCGACCGCACGTGAGGCTATGCGTCTTGCCGGTCACAAGCTGCCAGTAAAGACGAAGTTTATCTCTAGGGAGGCAAACTAATATGGCTACAGCAAAGAAAGATACGGCCGTGAAAGAACAGACTCCAAAGCAGCTCGAAGAGCTCCTCGCTACCAAGCAGGCAGACCTTCTCGGCTACAAGAAGGGTCTTCAGGCCGGAGAACTAAAAAATCCTGGTGTGATCAAAACCACCAGACGCGACATCGCTCGCATTAAGACTGCACTTCAGGTGGCAGGCAAGGAAGGAGACAAGTAGATGGCAGTAAAAACACTCACTGGTGTCGTCACCTCTGACGTTGCCGACAAGACCATTACTGTGACAGTAACGAGTCGTGAAACGCACCCTATTTATGGCAAGCAGTACACTGTAAGCCGTAAGTACGCCGCACACGACGAGAAGAACGAAGCGAAGAAAGGCGATCTTGTTACGATCGCAGCGATTCGTCCTGTTTCAAAGCGTAAAAACTTCGCACTCGATAAGGTACTCGAGAAAGCTCGCGGTACTATCGAATTGAAGGAAGAGGCGGAGGCGTAATATGATTCAGCAAGAAAGCCGACTCAGTGTTACTGATAACTCGGGTGCAAAGGAAATTCTCTGTATCCGTGTACTCGGTGGTACCAAGCGCCGCTATGCCCGCGTCGGTGACATTATCGTCGCCAGCGTCAAAGAGGCGAATGCAACTGGTACGACCAAGAAGAAATCAGTCGTCAAAGCCGTTGTCGTGCGCACGAAGAACTCGATTCGTCGTAAAGACGGTTCAACCATCGCCTTCGATGACAATGCCGCCGTTATTATCAACGACGATAAAACGCCTAAAGCAACTCGCGTATTCGGCCCCGTGCCACGCGAACTGCGCGACCTTGGTTACGCCAAGATCATCAGCTTAGCACCGGAGGTACTGTAATATGGCAGCACGCATCAAAAAAGGTGACAAGGTAAGGGTCATTTCTGGTGACCACAAAGGTACGACAGCCGCAGTCGTGGCAGTCCTTCCTAAGAAAAACGCTGCGCTTCTTGAGGGCGTCGGCGTGGCTACCCGCAAGGTAAAACCAAGCCGACTCAACCCAATGGGCGGCGAGAAAAGCATCCATACGCCTATGCCACTATCGAAGCTTGCTCTCGCTACTGAAGCGAAGCCTAAGGCGGCGAAACCGGCGAAAGCAACTAAGACAACCAAGGAGAAGAAGTAATGGCTACAGCAGCTACAACTACTACCGCTCCTCGCTTGAAAGCTTTGTATAACGGCCAGATCGTTAAAGAACTACAAGCCGAACTCGGTCTCGACAATGTACACCAAGTGCCAAAAATCGAGAAAATAACCGTAAGCGTAGGAATCGGTAAGAACAAAGATGACAAGCGGTACTATGAGACCGTCAAGAACACGCTACAGAAAATCACAGGCCAAGCTACTGTCGATCGCATGGCAAAAAAGTCAATCGCGACGTTCAAGATTCGCGCTGGCATGAACCGTGTCGGTATCAGCGTGACGCTTCGTGACGCCCGTATGTACGAGTTTCTCGATCGTCTCGCGAACGTAGCGCTCCCTCGTGTTCGTGACTTTCACGGCGTCGGCGTGAAGTTTGACCGAGAAGGCAACTACAACCTTGGTATTACTGATCAATCTATTTTCCCAGAGCTTACCTTCGAAGAGACACAGCTCCTCCACGGTCTACAAGTTACCTTTACTATCAAAAATGGTAGCAAAGAGGGTTCACGCTTGATGCTAGAAAAATTCGGTATACCATTCGAGAAGCAAGGAGGAAACCAGTAAGATGGCTAAGAAATCAATGATCGCACGCGACCTAAAGCGTCAGAAAATGATTCAGAAGTACGCCGCGAAGCGCCAAGAGCTCAAAGAAATGGGCGACCAAGAAGGTCTTGCGAAACTTCCTCTGAACAGCAGTCCGACTCGCTGGAAGAATCGTGACCAACTCGACGGCCGTCCACGCGCCTACATGCGCCGCTTCGGCATCAGTCGTATCAACTTCCGTAATCGAGCCAACAACGGCGACATTCCGGGCATAACAAAGAGTAGCTGGTAAGGAGAGAGGAAAAGAATATGTCATTACAATCTACTGACCCAATCGCAGACCTTTTGACTCGCATCCGTAATGCCGCCGCAGTCGGCCATAACGAAATCCGAGTACCTGCCAGCAAGCTTAAAGTTACCGTTGCCAAGCAGCTGCAAGCTGCCGGCTACCTGACTGACGTACAGGTTGAGAGCGCTAAACCTCGTGACACACTGGTCGTTACGATCAATAAACCAGGCGAAAACAGCACGATTAGCGAAATCAATCGCGTGTCGACCCCGGGTCGCCGCGTCTATGTCGGTGTGAACGAAATTCCCCGCGTCAAAAGCGGTCGCGGTATAGTTCTCATTTCGACCAGCAAGGGTGTTATCACTGGCGACGAGGCGAAAAAGCAGCGTCTTGGTGGCGAGTTACTCCTTAAAGTCTACTAGTCTTTACAGTCTACGGAAAAAAAGCTTTCTCTCTTCTAGAGGAAGCTTTTTTTGATACAATACTAAGCGTAATGGCATACAGGTTGAAATACGACGGATCCGAAGCAAAAAAATCCCGGCCCGTGCTCACGGCGAGCGCCGCGGTACTGGCTGCAGTCAGTATACCGATAATCATATTCATCGTGATTCTTGCGTTTCCGAGTTTGATTCTTATCGCCGTTGCATTGACTATGGCAAGCCAGCCCAAGGTCGTGGCTACCATTTTTATTACGTTCATAGCTACCGCGCTCTTGATGGTGGCGTTATATTACGTGCTTAAAAAGCGATCGACACAGGGCATGGTTTCATGGCTGCTTGCCGCGTTTTTTCCAATCTTGATGTTATGCATGTTCACGTCAACTTTTCTCCTCTACTTGTTCTAAGTCGTACGGTCTGAGGCGTTCGCTGCACGAGTGAAGCGCCGGTTTGCTTTTCGGTGAAGACCTTTGTTGGTACAATACGAAGGTTATGGCTGATCAACCAAAAGGCAACAGTTGGCACGACGTCAGTGCGGGCAGATTAGGAAAAGTGTTCCTTATCATATTTCTCTGCATTGCCATCCCGATTTCTGCCGCCTCTGGTTTGATGATGGTCTTGTTTCTTGTACTCATGGCACTTCTAGACGGCACGACAGAACTGCCGGTGCTGCTATTTTATGTCGTTCTCACGATACTCGCGCTTTTCGGCACGTATTACTACTTTCGTAGGCAGCCGCGTCGTGACAGATTCATGAGCCTCTTTGTTGCTTTGGCAGCTTCAGTGTTGATCGCTCTCGTCACGAACGGACTCACCTATACCGTGTACCAAAAATACCGTATCGCCCGGGCAATGCCTAAGATGGAAAAACTACTCGAAGGCCGCTACGATGAAGATTTCGTCATAATCAACGGTGATTATTGCCAATCTACCAAGATCGGAACGATATCATTCGTATGCGCTGATGCGTATGCGAAGAGCAACCCGGATCATGTTTTCATCGTCACGGAACGGGGTGGCGGATTCAGCGAAAATTATAAAACACCGTAAGTAAACGCAAATAGTAGCGATATTGCATAATGCTTTTAATTATGCTATAATAGTAATATATGTATCACGTAGTACTTCAGGCTCTTAAAGAGTGGAACAAATCAAGCGATCGCCACACGAAGCTACAGCATGTGTATGCGGTCGGTGCTATCGTTATGGTGGTCGTTGCAGGACTTATCGGCCTTTTCAACTACGACTTGGGGCAATTCTTGCTGACCGTATCTTTCGCGTTGGCCGCGATTTTCTTCGTGAATGTCATCGCCTGGGCGCTCGTGAACGCATTTCTCATCGATCGTCTCTCTAGGCGCAGTTCAAAGCGTTAGTTTTTCCTCACATCTTGCATACCGTGTCTGTCAGGCGTATAGTTGAACCTGATTTCGGAGAAAACAGACATGGTATTAGACCTTACATCAACGCTAGCACTTTTTGTTCTCATCGCACTTTCGACAGGGGTATATTTTTTCGCGAGGCGGTTAAAGATATCATATACTATTCTTCTTGTCCTCGTCGGTCTATTGCTAGTACCGATCGTCAACCTGCCATACCTTAACGTGGTGTTCGGCTTTCTGGGCGATATGACACTTACGCCCGAACTGCTTTTTTATATATTCTTACCTATACTCTTGTTTGAGTCGGCTTTCAATATCAATATCAGACGCATGCTCGAAAGCTCGTGGTCGATTATGCTGCTGTCAATAGTTGGGGTGCTCGTGTGCACATCAATCGTCGCCGGCTTACTTTATATAACGATGCCACTCATTGGGGTTGAGCTGCCAATTACGATTGCTTTACTTTTTGGCGCGATCATCTCAGTTACGGACCCGGTCGCGGTACTCGCGTTATTCAAGGAGCTTGGCGTACCGAAACGCCTGACGATAATCTTTGAAGGTGAGAGTCTGATGAACGACGGTACCGGCGTAGCGTTGTTCTTAGTTTTACTCGGAGTCGCAATGAACGGTTTTCATGGATTCGAGACGGTATGGCATGGCGGCTTTGAATTTTTGCTCATGGTCGTACTTGGCGCGCTGTTCGGCTTGATAGTGGGAGTAGTATTCTCGAGGATACTGCGTCTGACAAAATCGAATGAGTTCGTAACCGTGACGCTACTTCTGATCTCCGCGCATCTCGTGTTTATCCTGACAGAGGCGATTAACCATGCCGGGGTTGTTCATGTCTCGTCTATCATTGCCACTATGGTATCGGCGCTCTTTCTAGGGAACTACTCTCGGCACTTACTCGAACCAAGACTAGAGGGATATCTTACCAAGCTGTTGGATCACATGGTATTTGTCGTGAATTCACTTGTATTCATTATGGCAGGGCTATTGTTTGCTAGCTCTGGAGTAGATATTCGCGAGTTATGGGCCCCGATAGCCTTAGCTGTTGCCGTAGTCGCCTTTGCCCGGGCCGTCTCTGTGTATAGCATCACGCTACCACTTAATCTTACAAGGTTAGAAGCGCCGATCCCTGCCTCATGGCAAAAGTTGCTTGCCTGGGGAAGTATTCGCGGTGCTCTCTCGATCATCATTATCTTGACTATTCCCGAAGATTTCACTGTAGAGGGATGGACCTATGCTCACTCACCTCGAGACCTGCTACTGGCACTTACGATTGGTTGTATTCTTGCGACATTGTTCATTAAAGCTCCGCTCATGAAGCCGCTCATTAAGCGCTATGGTATAGATAAGCCGGAACCGCTCGAACAAGCTCATGAAGTGGACTTAGGGCTGTATTACCTCATGACCGAGCGCTCAAGGCTTGTCATGCACAAGTTGAAGGGGTTTGTCGCTGCCGAGGATTTTGACCGCTTAAAGCATCAGGTGAAGCATAAGATCAGCCACCTCGAGAGTGAGAGATTAGTTTTGGTCGAAAAGCATGGACGGAAGTTATTCGACCAGTCTTTGCACCTCGCAATGATACACGTCGAAAAAACTACCCTTAGACGGCTGTATGTTAATAATGAGGTTAGCGAGCGCACATATCGCAAATTGTATAGTAAACTTACGCTCCAAACCGAAAAAATCGAATATGCACAACATGAAGAAATCAATCCAAGTGCATACACTGATCGTAAAGATGTTTTTGATCGCCTAATGAACATCTTACAGTCAATATTCGAGCGAAGTAGTCGTGAAGATAGGCTGGAAGAAAAACTGGAGTATTACCGTGCGCAGATGATCATGGCGCGCAAGGCAGTACAAGCGATCAGAGAAATGCAGAACGAGCACAGCAGCCCGATTTTCCTTGAAGATTCATTCGATGATGTCGTTAACGGCTATGAGCGATACCGTGAACAGGCGGGTCAAAAGGTAGATGCTCTTGTGGCTGAGCATCCTGAAGAATTAGCGCCATATCTCGCCGAACTCGCTCAGCGCTCACTGACATCTTCAGGTAAGCGCGCTTTAGCGTATCTTGAGTACAATGGACTCATCGACGAGCATGCCGAGAAAGCGATTGTCGCCAACTATAACGGTTAGGTGAGTTGCAACAAAAATAACCTTCGCCCATGAAGGTTATTTTGATAGGTGGTTCTATGGAAAGTGACAAGTAGAGAGAAAAGCGTACACCGAGCGGCGTATGGAGCCGCGCCGTAGCTGGCGCGACTCCATACCGCGATCACCACACAGGTGCGAGCACCGGGGCCCGGTTCTGCTGCGAGCGAACGGCGTTGACCGCCTCGCGAAGATGCTCTACCGCGACCGGGCAATCAACTCGCTCGGTGCCATCGATGCTTGCGAAGATAAGGTCGTCGTGCACGAAAACGTGCGGGCGACCTGACGAGTGATATCCGTGAAGACACTCCGCGAGGAGTTGCCTTGGGTGCTCGTTGCCGGTCAGGGTCCTGACGTACCCTCCCGACTTGAACACTTCGTCTCGGTCAAGCTTCACGGGCGTGCTGCAATAAACGTCCGACATGAGTATTCTCCAAGCCGCACTTGTTTCAACGCGTCTGCCACGACGGCAGAACATACGGTTCGTCGTCACAAGATAGGCTGTAGATGCATCCTTCGTGCACGTACCTACAGCCTACCTTGTGTTCTACTCTACTTGTCAAAGTTCTCCTCTGGAGTCGCCTCGACAGAGGAAGTGGCATAAAACACCAGCGGGGTAGAACGCTATACGTGGATAGGCTTATGTCATCGTCTGGATTTTACGCTTACCGACAGTATAACATAGCATTTTTAAAGCACAAGCAGTTTTAGAAAAGGTGCTATCCAAAAAAAGTGGCGGGAGCGCTCAGCCAGGTTTGACGGTCCTTGACGAGTAGCTCTACCGAGGTTGCATTTTTAAGGAGTACGTGCTACTATTAACCAGATATAAATTATGCGAGTGGAATCAAGAGGTTCTGCGTTCGTTGTCCGCATGAGGACAGCGTCAGCCGAAGAAATAAACACTTCACTCGCTTACATGTAACGAAAGGTAAGTATGAGTCGAATCGGAAAACTACCACTAGAGATTCCATCCGGTGTGACAATCACGGTCGATTCAGATGTTATCACGGTCAAGGGCGCCAAAGGCGAACTCACCGTACCACATCTGAGCGACGTGACAGTTGCGCTAGAAGACAACCAGGCTATCGTCACTCGTGACAACGAGGGGCGAACAGCACGTGCTCAGCATGGTCTGCAGCGCGCACTACTAAATAATGCCGTCCAGGGCGTCACCAAGGGCTTTGAAAAGAAGCTCGAAGTGAACGGTGTCGGTTTCCGCGTTTCAGGTGGCGGCCAGAATCTTGAGCTTGCACTTGGGTTTTCACATCCTGTGAAGTTCGAGGCACCTCAAGGCGTCACGCTAACGGTCAACAAGATGGAAATCACCGTCGCTGGCATCAGCAAGCAGCAGGTGGGCCAAGTCGCCGCTGATATCCGCGCACTCAAGAAGCCTGAGCCATACAAGGGTAAAGGTATTAAGTATGCTGATGAAGTTCTTCTTCGCAAGGCAGGAAAGACAGGTAAGTAATTATGACTGGGCAGGCTAAGAAATTACAGAACAAAGCGCTTCGAAAGAACCGCGTTCGCAGCCGCGTGAGCGGTACCGCTGAGCGACCACGTCTATCGGTTACTATCAGCAACATGCATATCAGCGCACAAATCATTGACGATACCAAAGGCCACACGCTCGCGGCTAGCACGACTGTCGGCACCAAGAAAACTGGTGCTATGAAAGATCAGGCTGCAGTCGTTGGTGCGGATATCGCGAAGAAAGCCAAGAAGGCAAATATCAATTCCGTTGTATTCGATCGCAACGGTCGACAGTACGGCGCACGGCTCAGTAGCCTTGCCGACGCTGCTCGTAAGGAAGGTTTGGAGTTTTAATATGGCCGATACCAGAACTACTACAGAAAGAGCTCCCAGGGGTCCTCGTCGTCGAGATGCTGCGCCCACGGAGCCAAAGCAATTCGAAGAGGTAGTCATCTCTATCGACCGCGTGGCACGCGTTGTCAAGGGTGGACGTCGTTTCCGCTTCAAGGCACTCGTCGTTGTCGGCGACCGCAAGAATAAGGTCGGTGTCGGTGTGTCCAAGGGCGCAGATGTGCAAACAGCTGTCGCCAAAGCCACTGATGTCGCTAAAAAGAACATGATCACTATCCCGACCCATAACGATACCATCCCGCACGACGCTGAGGTCAAGGTTGCTGGTGCGCAGGTCCTCCTGATGCCAGCCGCCCCAGGTACCGGTATCATCGCCGGCGGTGTCGTCCGTTCGGTAATCGGCGTGACCGGCATCAAAAACCTTCTTTCAAAATCGCTCGGTTCAACCAACAAGGTGAACATCGCGTACGCTACGATCGACGCGCTCAAATCCATGGTCCCTAAGGATCAGTGGTTGAACGCTCCAAAGAAAGCCGCTAAAAAGGCTGCTCCTGCCAAGGCGAAGGAGGAGAAGTAATGAAATACAACCAACTCACTCTTGAGAGCAAATCAAACAGAAAGCGTGTCGGCCGCGGCATCGCTGCCGGACAGGGTAAAACTGCCGGCCGTGGTACCAAAGGCCAAAATTCACGCACCGGCAAGAAACTGCGTGCGACTTTCATGGGTGGACAACGCTCACTCATGCAAGCGATACCTAAAGAAAAAGGCTTTAAGTCTAAGCGCACACCAGCGCAGGTTGTGTACCTTGACACCCTCAACAGTTTTGAAGGCAAAGTCGCTGACAACAAGAGTCTATTCGAAGCGAACTACGTCGCGACACCTTTTCATTCTATCAAGGTGATTGCTCGTGGTGAGCTCAAGAAAGCTATCACTCTGAGGGTCCAGGGCGCGAGCAAAAGCGTTCAGGCGGCTCTGACGAAAAACGGTGGATCATTCGAAAAAGTCGATGTGCCTTTGAAGCAATCTACAAAAGAAGCAGAAAAAAATTCTTAACTAAAATAGAAGTGGTACAATGGTAGAAGTGTACCACTTTTACTACTAATTTCGGGCGGCTATAAATGAACTGGAAAAATATCCTCAAATCACTCAACAACTGGGACATGCAGAAGCGTCTTCTCGGTGTCATTGCTATTATTATTGTCTATCGCTTCTTGGCACACATTCCTGTACCGCTAGCGGATCCTACCGAGATGAAAGAAGTCATCTCGCGCGTGCTGGGCAGCAGTAGCTTCGGTGGATTTTTGAACCTTCTTTCCGGTGGAGCGCTGTCTCAGCTTTCCATCGTGCTCGTTGGTCTCAGCCCGTTCATTACAGCCTCGATCATCATCCAACTGCTTACAAAGGCGATTCCATCCCTAGAAGAAATTCACCAAGACGGTGAATCCGGTAGGCGTAAGATCAATCAGTGGACCCGTATGATTACCGTACCGCTAGCTATCGTCCAGTCGATCGCTTTCATCTATATCCTTCGCCAAACCATCCTCGTGACAAGCTCCGTTGATATCGCCGATCCGACGCTCATGCAGTGGGTCGTGGCTGTCACGGCCATGTCGGCTGGCTCCGTGCTCCTCATGTGGCTTGGTGAGCTTATTACAGAACAGGGAATCGGTAACGGTATCAGCCTTCTTATTTTCGCCGGTATCATCAGCCAGACGCCTGATACGCTCGGCTTCGTCGGTGCGTCCCTCGCGGACACTTCCGCAGGTGTGTTGAATGTCTTTAACTGGTTTACGGTTCCGGTGAACCCACTGGCGCTTGCGGTCATCTCGGGAGTGGCGGTCGTTTCGCTCATCGTTCTCTATCTGCTGGTCAAGATCAACGAAGCGCAGCGCATCCTCACCATCAACTACGCGAAGCGTGTGCAGGGTAATAGTAGCTATGGCGGCGTGCGCAGCGTCCTGCCTGTGAAGCTCATTACCGCCGGAGTTATTCCTGTGATTTTCTCAGTCGCGTTCTTGTCGCTGCCAGCTTTTATCGGTCAGGTTCTCAAGGCGACCGGTAATCCAAACTTCCAGACCATCGCCGATAACCTTATCCTATGGTTCCAAGCACCTCAGCCGGGTACGTTCACTGGTACGGATCTCACGTCGTTCATATACCCTGCGACCTACTTCATTCTCGTGGTCGCGTTCACGTACTTTTATACCGGTATCATTCTCAATGCCAAGGAAATCGCAGAGAACATGCAAAAACAAGGCGGCTTCTTTGAGGGTGTTCGCCCAGGCCTACAAACCGAACGATACCTACGTACGGTCGTGAACCGCCTGACACTCTTTGGCTCCATCGCCCTTGGTATCATCGCGATCCTGCCATTCGTCGCTGAATACGTGTTCGCGACCCTTAATATTTCAGCCACGAACTTAGCGGTCGGTGGTACCGGGCTTCTCATTGTTGTCCAGGTAGGCCTTGAAACTCTTCGTCAGATCAACTCTCGTGCTTTGATGATCACGTACGACGATTATTAAGATTCCTACTTATCGTTGCCTATACGCCTCTTTCTGCCGCAGCCAATATAGTCGCTCCCGTCGTACGCTTCGCTACGTAGGTCGCTATCCGCGGGTCCTGCCACTCGGTCCGCCCCTACCCCTCGCTCGCTT
>CBFGYC010000012.1:0-14110 GCA_965652985.1 uncultured bacterium
TGCTATAACTATCTCACGATGAACAAACGTACCATAGCAGTCTCAGCCTATTGGTTTACCGACAGAGATTCTGGCGGTTTGTTCCGTATTTTTAACTAAATACACTCTCGACTACACAATTAAAACTATCGATCAGACCGCCAGAGAGCGGTCATTTATTACATTAAACCAAGGAGATTTACACAATGGAACAACTCAGCACCCCCGAATTACAGCAACTACCAGGCGATCGAGTACTTCGCCTGGTCGCATTAGAAGATGCCATGTCCAGTCAAGACATTGAACGGCCAATACACAGCGTCGCCGAAGTACGGAATCAACTTATCCTGGCTGGAGGCCTAAAAAGCAGCGACACTTTATTTATTAATGGTGAGAATTCGCTTAATTTATTACCTCGTCCGGATGCATTCGGCAACTGTATACTGTCTCTCATGGACCACCTGGATTCTATTTCGCCAAATACGCGTCTCAGCCTAGAAATAGAAGAGGTTGATAATCCAGCCGTTGCCGCAGACTAATCCGAGATAGGGTATAATAACGACATGACCAAGCCTACTATTCTTACCGGTATCCGCGCGAATAATGAACTGACTATCGGCAACTACTTCGGGGCGCTACTGCCGATGATCGATATGGCCCGCGAAAAATCGAATGACTATCACATCAATCTGTTCATTCCCGATCTGCACAGCTTCACGACACCGATCGATCATTCTCAGCTATACAATCAGATCCTTCATAATGCCCGTGTATTCGCAGCGGCCGGTTTGCCACTCGACAACGATAGTATCCATATTTATCGCCAAAGCTATGTCCCGGCACACAGCGAACTGACATGGATTCTTGACTGCTTCACTGGTTTTGGCGAGATGAGCCGCATGACACAGTTCAAAGATAAATCCGGCTCAGTCGGTGATGACAGAACGAGTGTCGGTTTATTTAACTACCCCGTTCTCATGGCCGCCGACATCCTGCTCTATAACGCGCAGTACGTTCCTGTCGGCGAAGACCAAACCCAGCACCTTGAATTTACCCGCGATATTGCCGAAAGGATGAACGCCCGTTTCGGTGAATTATTCACTGTGCCAGAGGCCGTTTCAAAACAGCACGAATTTTTCGGCAAAGATCAGGGACTCCGTATCAAGGACCTCATCGACCCAACGAAAAAGATGAGCAAGTCCGACGAAAGTGGACGAGGCGTTATTTTCCTTAGCGACAAACCCGAAGAGGCAGCCAAAAAGGTAATGGGCGCCACGACGGACGATAAGGCTGAGATTCATTTTGACAAGACGAACCAGCCAGGCATCAGCAACCTGCTTGAAATCTTAGCGCTACTCCGCGGCCAGAAACTGGAACAAACCATCCAGGAATTCGAGGGTCAGACCCGCTACGGCGACTTCAAACAGGTCGTCGCGAGTGAAGTAGAGGCTTTTCTTTCGGATTTTCAAACTCGTCTAGACACCATAGATGACGCCGTCATCCTGGCCAAGCTTGAATCGTCAGAACGAGCGATGAATGTGGTTGCGAATCAAACCCTAACAAGAGTACAGCAAGTAGTCGGCCTCCGAGCAAAGGCGGAGTAATGGTCAAAGTATCTCCGGGCGATATCAAAGCGATTCTCAGGCAATTCAACATCGATGGCTCCAAAGACAGCGACAAGCACATCGATATGATACAGTCATCGAACCCGACTACCGTCAGTAGTCTGACATCTTTTCGTTTTAACAAGCGCCGCTATTGTTTATTGTTCGACGAGACGGCCGAGGACGACATCGAGCACCTTGAACAGCAGGTCCGCACAAGCACGGATTCGAACGAAGGGTCATTCATAAAGAACCCCGAGGAATCATTCCTTACTTTCGGCGTACCGTTCAAGGGCAAGGCCGTATATCTCTATCTCGCCCAAGCAGATAAAAGGCGTCTTGACACGATTCTCGCCGAAAACCACCCCGATGTCTCAAGAAGTACCTGGCAAAAACACATCAAAGCCGGTCGCGTGAGAATAAACGGCGACGTCGTAACCTCGCCTAAATTTGAAGTCGCGCAGTCAGACACCCTGACGCTCGAGTTACCAGACGAACCTGACCATAGCGAAAAAGAGTTACCTATCGTTTATTTGGACGAAAACGTCATCGTTATCAACAAGCCAGTTGGCATCCTGGCACACGCCAAGGGTGCTATCAGTGATGAATTCACGGTCGCAGATTTCTTCAGTCGTCATAGCAACGTCGGTCTCGACACGAACCGTCCTGGCATCATACACAGGCTCGACCGCGATACGAGCGGCATCATGATCGGTGTGCGAACTGAAGCGGCAGCCAAACTCCTTGCCCGGCAATTTGCCGATCGTAAAACCAAGAAAACCTATATGGCTATACTCTCAGGTCACCTCAAGCAAAAAGAAGCGACTATTGAGCTACCGATCGATCGCAATCCTTCAGCGCCAAGCACTTTTAGGGTAGCCGCAGGCGGACGCATGGCTGTCACGCACTATACGGTGCTCGCTGAAAACGATACGGAAAGCCTTGTCGAACTGCGCCCAGTCACCGGCCGGACGCACCAGCTTCGTGTCCACATGGCGTACCTGGGAGCGCCGATCAAAGGCGACCGCGTCTATGGCAGAGCAGACGACCGCCTCTACTTGCACGCACAAAAACTTGAAATTACTATACCGACGAGCGATCGGCGGGTCTTCGAGGCGCCTCTTCCTGAGAACTTCACGCAAAATTTTACCTACGAACGAAATGAAAACGATTCTTAACGAAAGAACCGAACAAAAACTCGCCCCTGTGCGAGCGGATCTTCCGCACGCTCTCTTTTTGACAGGTGAAAAGGGAGTAGGCCTCAAGACAATCGCAAGCGAGCTCGCCGGAAAAGACGCCGCTACATCTATCGAGCCAGTCGATAGCAAAGGGAACGTGAATTTCGATACAGGCACGATAACGGTCGAAGTCATCCGAACACTATACGAGCAGACAAGGGCCAAGAAGACGAGTCGCCAAATAGTAATCATCGATGGCGCCGAACGCATGAGCCTGAGCGCCCAAGCGGCTTTTTTGAAACTACTCGAAGAACCCTCCGAAAACACACATTTCATTCTGGCCGCTCACAGCCTCCAAGGGATTCTTCCAACGGTACGTTCAAGAGTACAGGTAGTTTTCGTCGAACCTATATCAGAGAAGCAGACTCGTGATTTCTTGCAGATGCTCCACGTTACCGACAGCCAAAAACAGGTGCAGCTCGAATACTTGGCGAGTGGGCTTCCGGCCGAACTTCAGCGTCTCGTGAGTGACGATTCTTATTTTAATCGTCGCGCAGAAATCATGGGCGACACACGCTCATTCCTTACCGGGTCGCTCTACGGCAAGCTCCTTATCGTGCACAAGTATCATCAGGACAGGGCGAAAGCGCTAGAACTCATACAGAGCGCCCTCATGGTTTCGAACCGGACGCTTCACTCAAAACCTACTCCAGAGCTAATAGCACAACTCGAGAAGCTTCTCCGCGTCAAAGAAAAGATAGAAGGCAATTGCAATATTCGTCTGCAACTGACTTCGTTTACGTTATCCTGACAGAGGTGAGTTTGGTACTAGGATGATTCGTAGTACAATATAGAGTATATGCTAGCAATCTTTGTCTTGGCGGCACTCGGAATTTGGGCGCTTTTCAGCCAGCAAAATACAGATGTCACTAGTCGAGACTTACCACAGAGACTTTCCGGTAAGCTTGATCAACTATGGGAAATCGCCCAGGAATCTATCCGCGAGCGTAAGTATCTCCGCGCCGAAAAGGCTCTTCTTACGATTCTTCGTGTCGATGAACGAAACGCGACTGCTTACAACCGTCTTGGAATCTTATACGCCCAGCAAAAAGCGTATGAAGATGCCATCGAATGTTTTGAAATCGCACAGAGTCTTGAGCCAAGTGCAAGCAGCCTTCATAATGTCGGTTTGATTTACTTCGAAACCGGAAATCTTGAAAAAGCCGCGCTTGCTTTCGAGCAAGCGCTCGACATGGAGGACGGTCTAGCCGCACGCCATATCGCCTATGCCAAGGTGCTCGAAAAACTTGGCAGGCAGAAGAAAATGATAGAAGCACTCGAAAAAGCCGTCGAGCTTGAGCCGGTGCCACAAACACTCAATATCCTAGCAGACGCGTACGAGCAAAACGAACAGATTGATCTCGCACTGGGCCTCCGCGAAAAAGCCGCCAAGATGAATGCCGGACAAAATACCGCGCCGAAACAGGTCGCCCGTCCAACGCGTCGGGTTATGCTGTAAGTAAAAAGTTTCCTTAATAAAAATACCGCTTAACTAGCGGTATTTTCTATATTCAACTGGAGCCACGATCGGGATTTGAACCCGAGACCTCCTCCTTACCATGGAGGCGCTCTACCAACTGAGCTATCGCGGCATGCATTACAGATGCCAACCCGTAAATCTCGAAAGGTCAGTTGGTAGAGCGCTTGCGAATATATCTACTCGACAATCGTCTCGGACAGCAACTGAGCTATCGCGGCATCTACTACTTGAAGAGGTAGTAAAGGAATTATTCCAGCATTACTACTGTGACATTGTAGCAAATCACCAAGAATAAGTCACTACGTCATGTATGCCCACAGAAGGACACTAAAGACCAGAACGACTATAGCGGATGCGACGACGAGAAAATGCTTGCCGGCACTCGGCTCTTCACTTACATCCGTTGGCAGAGAAGGCGCTTTAGCGCTATCTATATGCGGCGCTTCCATGGGAGCGGCCGCGCTCTTCGTGTCGTTCACAAGGAGCTCATTTTCAGGAGTGGATTGGTCACCAGTGTTATCTTGCTGGCTTTTGTCATCCACCATACGCTGCTGGTTCGACTTTTCCTCTTTAAGGTACTCGATGGATTCCTCGCGGCGGCGCGCCAATCCGGCGCGCTGTTTTTCGAAAGTCGGCATGTACGGCAATCCTTTTTTCCATTCCTTGATTGTTTTCACGAGGCCTTCTTTGTCTATCTCTCCATGTTCATACGCCTTTTTGAGGTAACGCCCATGCCCTAGTGGGATTTTTTCTGCTTCTTTTAAAAGTTCGCCAACCGACCAACTTTCAACCGGCGCCTCTTTCTTGGCTATCTGCTCATGCGTGCCACGTATGTCAGCCTTTTGGGCGGGCCGGCTCACTACAGGTGACTGGACGACTTTTACGGCGCCTGGTGAGGGAGGCGTATCAATCTGCCTTAACGCGGCTAGCGGCGCATTGGTTTTATGAGATGAAGGAGCTTCCATGGGAAGGCTTGGGCCAGATTCAGTTCTTGCCGCGACGAGTGGCTCACCGCCAATGGTACGTGCGGCTTCTGGTTCGAGGGGGACTTCGCGGACGAGCGGAGTCGACGCGCGCACAGGCGCCTCCACGACCTCAGGTCGCTCCTGATTCGCTCTATGCACTATACCGGCGCCGACTACGGCGCCCGTGGGAGCGGCCGCTGTAGGCAGGGTGTCTCTATGTACATGAGAAGCGGAACTACCGCTCGTACCCAAAGAGGAGGACGTTTGCGGAGCCGCGGTCGTATTAACAGGCGCAGGCTGAACGCCTACAGCCGTGATCGCTCCTGCGCCACCATGCGTATGAGCATGCTTTGAGTGCCGACAGGTAGCGGCAAGGGACGTGACAGCCAATGCGATATCGGCTGCATGGTGTGCCGCATGATCATCCCGATGCTCCGCCTCGCTCGCACCGTGTACCCGTGGAGGCGATGCCATTTGATACTCATGCTCTGGATCATGGGGCTCAAGCGTGTGCCGCACCGCTACGATGACTTGATCCTCGTCACTCTGATCATGAGAGTGAGCAGCTACCTCTTCGCACTCTTCGTCTTCGATCTCGTATATACCTTCGGCGATTCTTAGGTACACCTCTTCGACTTCTGGAGTCGATTCGCTTTCAGGCTCTTCAATTTTATGAGCGAGGGCGCTCAAAAAATCAAATTGCTCTCCGATACTATCGACGCTAACGTCGATGAGTTCCTGTTCGCCAAAGAGTTGTGCGCCAAGCCATGAGATGCGCTCCGCGACGACGAACTGAATAGCCTCCATCGCCTCAAGATCGGAGTGGTCGCGCTCGCTTAGCTCTCTGATGAGTTTTTTGGCGCGCGAGTATACTCGCCGCCTTTCATTGTCTTTTTCTTCGGACTTTTCACGGTCCTGTTCTTCAACTCGTTTTCGACGCCTCTCTTCTTTTTCTTTCGAGGCGGTCTCTTTTTCTTCTACTTCTTGAGTCTCTTTTTGCTCTTTCGGGCGATGCTCTTCTTCTTCGTGCTTTTCCTCTTTCAGGGCCGGCTTGTCACTATCCATTTCATTCCCGTTCTGAGAATACGTTTCCGACTTTTGAGGCTGCTTATCCATCTCGCATTATTGTAGCATCATATATACTCGTTCTCTTGTAAAACGGGGCTGGTTTGTGTACAATTACTATCTGTAAAGCGTGCCGCTTTAGCTCAGTTGGTTAGAGCAACTGTTTTGTAAACAGTAGGTCCTCGGTTCGAGTCCGAGAAGCGGCTCCACGGTAAATATATGAGTATCGTATATTTACCGAGGCTCCGAACGAGTTTCACAAGCTGGAATCGTGTAGCGGCAATCACAGGAGACTGTAAATCTCCCGCCTTTCGGCTTCGTAGGTTCGAGTCCTACTTCCAGCACCAAAGCAAAAAGCCTGCCATTCGGTAGGCTTTTTGCTTTGGTCATGTTGGTCCGAGAACCTACGAAGTGTTTTGCAAAGCAAAACTTCGAAGGTTCGGCAAAGCGAGTGAAGTAAAAGAAAGCAGCGTTAGCTATTTTCTTTTACGAATGAGTGGAGGAGGCCTCTAGGCCGATGTCCTACCTGAAGTGTTTACACTTCTTCCTGAGCGAACGAAGGAGCGAAGCGATGTCCTAACCATGCTACAATCAAAACATGAAAAGCGAAAAGCTACGCAGCGAGGTGGCAGAACTACTTACAGGTGATGACGGCCACGGCTTCGACCACGTCGCGAGGGTCGGCAACATGGCGCTACGCTTCGCCCACGCAGAAGGCGCGGACGCCACGGTCGTCGAGCTCGCTGTGCTGCTGCACGATGTCGATGATTACAAATTATTCGGTGAAGAATCTGCAAAGAACCTAACGAACGCAGCGAAGCTACTTGATAGACATGAAGTCAGTGAGGCTACGAAACAACAGGCACTCGAAATAATCCGCACCATGGGTTACAACAAATACCTCGACGGCGTCCGACCTACATCTCTCGAGGGAATGGTAGTGAGCGACGCCGACATGTGTGATGCGATTGGGGCCGAAGGAATTCTTAGGACACACGCCTATGCGCTGTCTAAAGGAAATCATTTTTTTGATAGCACACTTGTGCCTGAAGACGCAGAAACAGACGCGGCCTCGTACAGGGCCGATAAAAAGAGTCATAGCGTCCAGCACTTTTTCGATAAACTGCTTATCATTCCCTCGATCATGATGACTGCGGCAGGCAAAGAAGAGGCAGAAAAACGAGAGAAAATCATGACAGATTTCTTAGAAGAGCTTTTTAGGGAGAATGACGCTACAGAGTGGCAAGAAAAGTTGCGCCAACATAACGGTTAATACAAATCACTAACTCTTCCTTTTTCGTTACTTAAGTATATAATATATTGACTATTTACCATACTTGTGGTAAAATAAAAGTATGATAGGCTCCGATGAGTTTAATGTGCGCAAATTACAGTCCATCAGCCAGCAAACTAGCGATAGTAGCGATATGGACTTCATAGAGACATTTTATGCCGCAAGCAACAAGGACCAGATTGATTCAGGGTTTTTGATTGATATCGTTTGCCCGCAACCTCGGTCACAAAGAGGCAGGGGAATACGCGGCAAGAACAATCATGCCACAGAGAAGAACACGAAAAGTGGGAGGAAATAATGATTTTATCGCAACTACATGAAATTTCGAATATCGATTCTGAAATCGGTGAGCTTCACGAGCGTCTTGAGTTCCTATACAAACGGCGCGCCAATATCGCGAGTGTCAAGAATGGTGCCAGCAGCGCCCAGTCCATCGAAGACAGTATCAACCTTGACGACATTGATCTCTCTCTTTAAGAGCTGCCCGTCAGTCTTGCCAAGGCGAGTATTTATTGCTATAATCAACCCCTGAAAGTCGCGATGAATCAAACGCGAAAGCAACAATAAACCCGAGGAACGTAATGCCAAAGAAGAACACAAAGCGTAAGTTAGTTGGTCTTGTCAGTGATCTAAGCGGTCACCGTACGTACTACACGACCAAGAACACGCAGAATACGACCGATAAGATCGAGCTCAAAAAGTACGATCCAATCGCTCGTAAGCACGCTACCTATACCGAGACAAAAAAGAGTCTTGGCCGAAACGAAGTCAAAGCTCGCAAGGGCTAACAATCTGAAAGTAGTAGATGGAGCCCTCTTGGGCTCTATTTTTATATACTCCCTGGCGATACACTCTAAATCGTATCGAGTAATGTAGCGATATATTCAGCGTGACTCCACGTCAGCGGAGCGACCGACATGAATTCTTGCGTGTTTGGGTCAAGCTGCTCTGGCAAAATACCACTCGAATCCGTGTGGCTCTTTACCCAATCAAGAATTGCATGCACGCGCTCGGGTTGACCGACCATGCCGTAGTATTGTCCCAGCCACAGCGACGTGATGATCCACCAGTTACCAAGGCTACCAGGGTCGGTTCTGTGATAATAATCATTTTCATAACGAGGAATGCCTGGCGAATCCTGGCTTACGGAAAATGTCGCTTCAAGCGTCGCCACACTCGCGTTCACTTCAGGACTATCAATAGGGAAAAGGTTATACATGAACACGCCGAACAGACTTGAGCTATCAATCGTGTCATTATACTCGACATTGCCGTCCGTGACAGTCACGCCTTTTCGGAAATACTTCCGCTCTTCGCTATACAGATATTTCTTGGCAGCTTCCGAAATACTATCCGCAGCCGTCCGCCATTTCACTGCCGATTCCGAATCCTGCCTTGCTTCGGCAAGACGAGTCGCCGCTACGAGCGCAGCATGCGTCACTGCTGTCGTATAGGTCGTGGTCAGGAAAACTTCTTCCCAAAGATCGTAGGTCGGCCGCGGCAGACCAGTGGTTTCATCGACGTATTCGGCGAGAAAATTCGCCATTGGCTGCACCATTGATTCATAGAACTCATCGAGAAGATCTTTGTCTTGATACTGCAGGTAGAATTCAGCGAAAACAAACAGCACACCAGCAGTCTCGTCTTCCTGAATCGGTGCCGCCGCGAGCTCACCATGCACGTACGGATGCCAGCTGCTTCCTAGGGCCCCGTCAGCCCGGTATTTATGCATGAGGTAGCCGTTCGGGTGCAGGCCTTTCTTCATGAATTCAAAGAACTTTCTAGGCTCTTCTTTATACCCCATACGGATGAGTGGCCACATGATATAGGCACCGTCTCTTGGCCAGCAGTAGGCGTAGGCATCGCGGGAATAGTTAAGCATGGTCGTGTCGGTGCTGGCGATGGTCGCGCCACGCTTATCGATCTGTGATTTCATGATAAGCACGCTCTTGATGAACGATTCTTTGTAAGCAGGATCGAGCTTCTCGGCGGCGCGCTTAGCCGGCTCAAGCCACTCTCCCCATTCACGCGTCGTCTCCTCGAAGCGGCTTGCAATTCCAACCTCGCCAATACTTTTATGTATCAACAAAGCATCACGGAGCGAGGTCCCGGCGGCAATCCAGTATTCGACTACCTCGGACCCTTGTCCATCCATTTCCATCTTGAACCGGATGGTCGAATCAACGCGGCCGTGCTCGACATTACAGCCGCTCAACTCGCCGTCATCGGCATCCCAAAACGTTCCGCCGCGCCCCTCGATACCGAACAAGCCGACGGTATACTGATCGAAAGGCTGGTCATTCAAACGGCCCGAGACCACGAAGGCACGTCTGCCACGATAATGTAGCACCGCGTCGCTATCTGGGAGATACTGCGCAGTATCGGTATTGCTTCGACCATCACCAATCGCGAAGGCTTGGTGCATGAAAAGCCGGACGTCACGCTTTTCGTCCCTTAGGTTGACGACCTTTATCTGGCGCATGAAGGCACTGATATCATAATCGACCGCGTCCCTCAGTTCCAGCCTGATGCCAATCCGGTCATTCCAGGCTTCCGTTTTACCGATGAGCGTTTCTGATTGATAGTCAAAACTGTGCGTCCAGTCATCGGCATCGAGCCAGCTCACGGCGCCATCCACCCACACACCTATCCGGTGACGTGTGTCCGGGCCCGAGGAATGGTTTTCAAGACCGACGTATGGATAGTAAAAATCATGCACGAACCCGTTTCGGTTGATGCCGACATGCAATTCGCCATTACTAAGAACAATCGGTCTAGCCATGGATTCCCTCGTAGTGGTGATATGCCATGATTCGATACCGTAGATCCCTGATTGCATTCATGTAATAAAGGAAAGCTTCGTATGGAGAATCGTACGGACTGAAGTAAGCATGCACCGCGCCGTCAGTCGACCATTTCGTGCACATATAGTAGGCGTGGTCTGAAGCTTGTAGCCTCCGCCAATCGTTAATGAGCGCCTGGTCACCGCTGCGTACGATATCATCTTCAAGAGAATACAAGTTTTTCAATGCCTCCTGCTGAATACTATTGCCGAGCCAGGCCGATAAATCACGCTCGGTGTCAGCCCACGTCACGGTCGTCGGCATACTGATATCGCCGACCGGCTCCTGGGACTTTAGGGCTTCGCTGACGGTGTAGAACGTATTGTCTGGGCTATCCAGCCACGTACCGACGAACTCCTCGAAGAAATTGAAGATGCCCGTGTCTGCCCATTGATGTTCACCGAACGTCTCGTAGTCCATGAAGAGATTCACGAGAGAGCCTTCGGATAGCGCTGTCCGCATCCAGTCGTTGTACGTGCTGGCGGTAAGCGGCCATTCTTTCCACTCCCGGTTGCTAAAACGAAACGCCAAATCGTCGCTCAGGCGATAATTCTTAAGAAGAAGACCGATATTCTTCGTGCCTACCGGTCGATATACATAGTTCGGACTACGCCAGCCTAGGGCGGTGTCCCAGCCTTCAGCGAGAATGCCCTTGAATCCATACCCTTCAGCCCATTTCGCCAGTTCGTCGTTATAGGCGAGCTCAGTATTGCGAAACACGGATGTCTCGACGCCGAACACGTCACGAATTTTATTCCGGTGCGCTTCTACCTGCTGCTCGAACTCTTTTCGGCTATAAAAGAAGGCAAGCGAGTGGTGGTAAGTCTCGGCTAAAATCTCGACCCGACCGGTCGCGACCAGCCGCCTAAAGCTATCAAGCACATCTGGCGCCCAGGCTTCAGCCTGCTCGATGAAAGTACCACTGATACTGAGAGAAACTTTAAAGTCAGGATGCTGCGCGAGTAGCTTTTCAAGCAGCGCGTTCATTGGACGATATGATTTATCGGCGACTTTTCTTAGCACCATCTCATTATTTCGCTCGGTGCCCGTATCGGATTCTGCGAAATAATCATGTGTTTCCGCGGTATCGAAAATACTATATTTGCGAAGACGCCACGGCTGATGCACGTGCAGATAAAAGGTGATGCCGCGCTTGCTCACGAGACAACTCCCTCTAGCACTTTGCCGCCAAAATTCATCTCTCTGTACAGCCCAAGGCAACGTTCGGCCACGGAGCTCCACGATATCCTGGCGTATTCTTGTTTGACGTCTTTTTTCAGCTCTTTCATAAGGGCAGGCGAAGCGGCGATACCGACAAGCTGGTCGGCCAGCGCGTCGACATCCCAAAAATCATATCGAAATATACTATCAAGCACTTCGCCGACGCCAGACTGTTTCGAAATGACAAGCGCCGTATCATGATGCGCGGCTTCAAGGGCCGTGAGGCCAAATGGTTCACTGACAGAACTCATCACGAAGATATCCGCTACGTTATAGGCGTCCCGCCACTGCTTGCCGCGCACGAAGCCCGAAAAGAATACTTTGTCAGATATACCGAGGTCGGCACTCAGCTGTATCAGTTCGTCACGCTGCTCACCGTCGCCGGCTAGTAAGAACACCAGCTTATGGTGTTTCTCACTCGCCCGAGCAGCCGCCCGTACAAAGTGCGTCAGTCCTTTTTGGACAGTAAACCGAGTCACCGCGGCCACCACCGTGTAGCCTTCGGTCTTCAGGTGTTCGAGATACCTGTACGTTCGGCGGTCGTATTCATAGTTGCCGAGATCGTTTATATCGATAGCGTTATGCATGACTTCAATCTTATCCCCGGGAATACTATAACGCTCCATGATTATTTTTCGTGTGATCTCGCTCACGGCGATGATGCGATCCGCCATCATCAGGCCCTGATATTCGATTTCGTGCACGATCGGATTTCCGGCCAGCTCACCGCTGCGGTCGAACTCGGTGGCGTGGACATGCACGATAAGCGGAGCACCGGTCAGCTCTTTGGCGCGTACGCCGGCTTCCATCGTCAGCCAGTCGTGTGCGTGAATCGCTTCGGGCCGCCTTTTCTTTACAAGCTGCTCGACAAATCGTACATAGCGCCTCTGCACACCGCGCATATCACTAAGATCAGCGATGTCGGTCTCCTCGGTTCCGTCAGCAGCAACGTGCTTACTGCTATATGCCGCCATAAGACCGTTACGATCAAGCGGGTCAAGATGTGTCGCACCGTGAATGGTCATGAATTCAGTTCCTGGATGGTGCGCGGAGTAGGGAACAACAAAATCGATACTCGCACCCTGGAGCGCCAAGGCTTTTGACAGGTGATAGCAGGCAACTCCAAGTCCGCCGCTGTTGTGCGGCGGGAGCTCCCACCCGAGCATCAATATATTCATTGTTCTGCTTGCAGGTCGAAAAGACCCGAATGCTCCTTGTTTGCTTGGTTTAAGCTCATTATAGGCGGTGCTTATGGTTTTTACAAGGGATTTTACAACGTTCTTAATTGTGTAAAACAGCGCGCTTTTTAGGTATACTATTTAATGATGATTGAAGACAAAAATATAGAAAACGTCATGAACGAGGTGGAGCAGTTTTTTACGCACCCAAACGCCTACCGTTCGCTTATCATTTTGAGCGTGTCACTCATTACTGCGTATTGGCTCAGTCGCTTCCTGGCGTTAGGCATCACCAAGCTAACACAGGCCGTCGCGACACACTCTGATAATGAATCAGACTATGAGCGCCACCTGCGCCTTAGGCAAATCGAAACATATCTGAGCATCACAATCGCGGTCGTCCGGGCTAGCGTTGTTGCGATCGTAGGCTATATAGCCTGGAGAACGTTCAGTCCGGTTGCCAACAGTAGTGCTGCTGCTATTGGTGCCGGTGCGTTTTTCATCGTTTTCGCAGGCCAAACCTTTGGCATGCTACTCCGCGATGTCACAGCGGGCGGTATGATGATCGCCGAAAAATGGTTCAATGTCGGTGATTATGTCAAAATCGAACCATTTCTCAATGTCTCTGGGGTCGTCGAAAGTTTTACTCTCCGCTCTACCAGGCTCCGCAGCCTGAGCGGTGAGGTCATCTGGATTCATAACCAGCAGATACTGGGCGTACACGTCACGCCTGGCGGCCTGCATACTATCGCGGTCGACATATTCGTAAGCGATAAAGAAAGGGGTGAAGAGATCGTCAACCAAATTATCAGGACGATTCCGGTAGGCTCCACGATGCTAGCGCAGGCTCCGATTATAACCGATACCGAAGCCTGGAGTGACAATTTGTGGCGTATTACGGTTATCGGACAAACGCCTCCCGGCCGCGAATGGCTTATCGAAGGATACTTCGTAAACTCACTTAAGGCGGTAGACGAAGGCAAACCATACACCGACCGTCTCATCGTACACGAGCCGATCGCGCGCTACGGCGACGCAGAAGTTGATCGACGCTTCACGCGGGCGATTAGGATACATAAAGGCAAAGATAAATAGACTTTTTTCTACGCCACCATCAGTCCTTTTGTAACTCGACGAATATTTGCTACAATACAGAGGTGGCACGAAGGGGCATAGTTCATCGGCTAGAATGGTGGTCTCCAAAACCGCAGAGGTAGGTTCGATTCCTACTGCCCCTGCCAAG
>CBFGYC010000013.1:0-13532 GCA_965652985.1 uncultured bacterium
ATCACCATCCGAACAGGATGGGGAGCGACCGACGCGGTGGTCACCATCCTGGTTTCCGTGCTCATCAGCCGCATGGCATGGGTAGGACTCCGGGAAACGGTGAGGTCGCTGAAAGCAGCGCCCCAAAGCGAATCGGTTGGGGGCGCGGAACACGTTCACTGACAATTGTTAAGCGCCGAGGACGGACCCGAAAGGGAACCGTCCGAGGCGCTTTCGTCTTTTAACCTTTAAAATTAATACGCTTTGGAATCATAGCGATACTCGGCTTCTGTCACGAAAGCGTTCGGGCTACGCAAAAACCCGAGCGTCTCGTCGATATCACCGAAACGCTTATCGAGCCGCTTATATTCGTCTGGTGTCAACCAGTGGTTTATGTGCGTCTCGGTTTCAATCATCATCTCACCCCGTGGATCGGTGCCATGCAGGAGAATCAGATATTTGTCCTCTAAGATCTCGCCGTTTTCATCGTAGTCGAGCTTATGATGTGTCCCGACGACGCGCAGGGTAGCAGTAAGGCCCGTTTCTTCCATGAGCTCGCGCTCGGCTGCCCCTATCATCGTTTCACCCCAGCGGATCTTGCCAGTCGGAAAACCCCAATACCCGTAGTAGGGCTGCTTGCGGCGCTCTTGGAACAAAAACTTTCCGTCGCTATTTTCTATACCAATATCCACGATGATCTTCGGCTGTTTCTCGATGGCAAGCTCATCGGTATCCATACGGTTGGCGTATTCTTTGCCTTTACGGGTCAGGCGATACTTGCCGTATTCCTTTGGCACATGCTCGACCATACCCGCCGAAACAAGCTTTTTTATATGGTAGTTCGCATGATCGGTCGTGAGGCTGGTCGCTGCCACGAAATCAGAAAAGGCCGCGGTTTGTTCTATGAGGAGTTTACGTAAAATGGCCATTTGGGCGATGTGGGCGCTTGCTTCGTAGGAATGTAGGCTCGGCATGACACTAGTATACCTTTTCTAAGACTTCTCTTGATGCTTCGAGGTACTTTTTGGCGACCGACATATCGATAGGCCGCGTGCAGTCGCCCCTCATAGGGTGGAGCTGGCCCTCGGCGTCCCACGATACGTCAGGGTACCGTTCGACTATCGCTGGCAAATCTTCACGTACGACTCTAGCGTTCAAACCACCGGCGACGCCCATACCTACAGACGAAAGCTCGCCTGAAGCATAGCCGGCCTCGAGGAAGGGCAGGAGCGCCTCGGTGTCCATGCGCACGCCCTTGCCGTGTGAGGCGTCAAAAAGGATATAGTCGAGGGCATGAGCGTACCGGTCAAGTTTCCTGGCCACGCCTTCTGGGCCAAGCTCCGACATGGCCTCGCCATGCGCCTGAAGCAGGATAGTAAGGCCGGATTCATCTTTAAGGCGTTCGAGCCACGGAAGCATCGACTCGTCTTCGTGCCAAGGGAGCATATCGAACTGAATCGCGTTCAGCCACGCTTTGCCGCGGGCACGGATACGCTGAACGAATTCGTCGCGGTATTCTTCGTCGTGCACATAGTCGGCGTCAAAATACGCCTGTGCGACCTTAAGGTCTGGCGGACCGCTGCCGTCAAGCGCCTGAGAAAATCCTTCCTCGCCGACAGGGTACCAATCCCGCCCGTACTTATTTTCAATATCCAAAAACTGCGTTTTATGCACCGCCTTGACGCCTAGCGCAAGCCGCCGGTCGAGAGGCGGTTCATCGAGCCCTTCGTATATGAATGCATCCATTACATAATATTGCTGATAGGAGTCGACGACTCCACTGATTCCGATATATGGGTTTGGTCGTTCTGTATTCATACATTCAGCCTATAAATACTGGGCGGCAGAATCTAGTGAAGGGTCGTTCTGTGTTTTTCAATCAAAAATACCCCTGCATCGCAGAGGTATGAAACATTCAAATTGCACGGTGCCCGGAGAGGGAGGTCTCGGACTAGGTCCGAGACGTCAACCTCTTCAGGCACCACTGGACCGTACCAGCTTAGCCGAGCTCTCTGACGGTTGGGTACACGACGCTACCTGACGGCGCGTCATGCATCCTGCCAGCCAAAAGGATTCCTTGGCCCGTCCCGGCACCGCCTTCCACCCTGAGGTAGGGAGTGACGTCCCACTGGCCGAGCCACTGTAGCCGCAACCCCGACATAGCCAGGGTCAAACCCGCCCAGCCCATTGGCCATTCGGGGTGTAGCATGGCAGCCACCAAGAGCTCTGTGCCTGCTGGATGCGCCTCCTTTCGGTGAAGCTCTTTTGGAGCGAACGGGTTGACGGCGACCCAGCGAACGCCCGGCTTGTACTCGCCAGAATCTGGCGCTCGCCGGACACCTTTTCTTGGCCCGTCCCGACGCTTCGTCAAACCTTCCGGGGGCTGCACGGCTCCCCAGACAAGCTCGTATGTTCTCTCGATTCCGGACAGACCTCCCATGTCGGGGAGATACATCCCCAGAAGGGCGAACTCATCTCGCCTCAGCTTCAGCGATGCCGATGGTGCGGGCGGGAAATCCGCCCTAGCGAGCCCGAGTCCGTATACAGCGTTTATCCGCTCGAGGCGGAGCAGCTGCTCCTTTGGAGAGATGAACCGCGTCATGGCCTACCACCCTTCCAGCGTAATCTGCGAATGTCATGCGTCAGAGTTTAGGGACAGCATGCCGTCCTTGAACTCAGCTAGTTGTTAAAGTCCATCTTATTATTATACCATACTTACCTATAAAAAGCAATGACGACACTTCTCGTCCTTTAAGGACGGCTGTCATACGAGTAAGTCACCGACGACAAGCAAGATTACTCCATTATATTGACCAGTAGAGAATAAAGTTATATTGTATCGGCTGGTGGGTCTTTGACCTTAACATCCGTAGAAGAAAGGAAGCTCAGCGAGAAGTAGCACAACGGCGTTTTCGCACTCAACGGCAGCATACCAAGGAGGCAGTGTATGAAGATGTCGTACAGAGAGTTCGTGCGCATGATGATTCACGAGCTTCGGAAGCCATCCTACACTGGCATTCACGTCGTCTACTCGGGGTTCAACGAAAGGTTCCGCGAGTACTACGACGAGGATCCCCGGCCGGTCATCGACCAGCTGGTCGATGAGGGGTTCCTGAAGATCTTCCAGAAGACGGGAGGCCCAATCATCTTTCTCGCCTCCGAATACGTGCCGAAAGGGCAGCGGAAGCAGGGCGAGAAGAAGCCGGCTTCAACCGTCGCCAAGGCCAAGAAGGCAAAGGCGAAGGGGAAGGAGCAGAACCCCAAGCTCCGTGAACTCACGGAGCAGATTCGGCGCAATTCCCAGGGCAACACGCAGCGCAGCACCGCCATCCATGGTAAACTGTGCGTCATGCTGGCGGCCGGAGAAATCACCGCCGAGGAGGCAATCGAGGCGCACAAGAACATGGAGAAGCTCGCGTGGACGGCCCTCGATCGAATCACCCAGTGGCTCGATGCCCTCGAGAAGAACGCCGACTCCTGAACGGTCCATCCTACGGACACCACCGCCCATACGGAGCCACACCAACACGGCTCCGTATGGGTACACACCCTATGAATTTTTATATAGCAGTCATGCTGATTTTTCTTTGAAACCAAGCGCTAATGAATTGACGCAGTACCGCTCGCCGGTCGTCTCGACGGGACCGTCAGGGAAGACATGTCCAAGGTGCCCGCCGCAGTTCACACAGGTAATTTCGGTACGCACCATGCCATGCGAAGTGTCTTCGGTATATTTCACGGCGCCACTTATAGCCTTATCGAAACTTGGCCAACCGCAGCCGCTATCGTATTTATTTTTCGAGTCAAATAACAGGGCGTCGCAGTTCGCGCAGACATACTCACCGTTGCCCGTAGCGTGAAGTAGGGCACCACTAAATGGCGCTTCGGTCGCTTTATGGAACAGCACCTCTCGTTGCTCTTCGGTCAGGTTTTTATTCCTCATGCTTCTAGTATGCTACCCTTATAGCATGACTACAACCGTATTTTGTGTCGATTTTGACGAGACACTCATGAATACCGACCGGCTGAGGGCGGACACGCTCGAATCTATTCGAAATTTAGGCAAAGATGAGCTCGCGGACACGTACCTAGAGGCCTACGAGGCAACGCGCCAAGAACACGGTGTGCCGCGCATACCGCTTGTTTTAAAAATGATGCGGGAACGTTTCGACCTGGATTTCGAATCGCATCGCCGTCTTGCGGGCATACTCCACGATTTTCCGTACCAAGAGTATCTCTATGCTGACGTCGAGCAGGTCATCGCTCATCTGAAAAATTATGGCAAAGTACTGATTTTTAGCGACGGTGACGCGTTCTTCCAGTTAGAGAAGGTACGGGCGACGTCTGTGGCTACCCTCGTCGATGGAATCATCGTGTTGACGACCAAAGTAAATTATTTTGACGATTTGTCTGGCTTTTGGCCAGCCGAGAGATACGTTTTCATCGACGACAAGCAAAAGGTACTTGACGCGGCCAAAGAGTATTTTGGCGAGAACGCGACCACGGTCTTGGTAAAGCAAGGCCGCTACGCCGACTCTGCCGCCACCTCGACGGCCGACACGAGCGTGGCTTCGATCACGGAAGTAGCGAACCTGGAGTTTTAGTATAATAGAGCTATGCAGACTATAGTCATAGCAGGCGGGTGCTTCTGGGGTATGGAAGAATTGTTCCGGGCTCAGCCTGGTGTTGTCGACAGTGAAGTCGGCTACACTGGCGGTAGTAACGCTGGGCCGACGTATGAGAATCACCCAGGGCACGCCGAGGCGCTGAAAATAACTTTTGACGCGGCAAAGACCAACAGCGACAGATTGCTCGATTATTTCTTTCAAATCCACGACCCTACGACACGGAACAGACAGGGTAATGATATCGGTTCCAGCTATCGATCGGCAATTTTCTACCAGTCCGACGCGGAAAAAGAGCAAGCCGAAGAGGCGATAGCCCGCAACCAAACCCACTGGGAAGACCCCATCGTTACTCAGCTAGAGCCGCTCGATGCCTTCTGGCCAGCCGAAGACTACCACCAAGACTATCTTCAGAAAAACCCCGGCGGCTACACCTGCCACTACGAACGTCCGAGGGAATAGCAGCTACGCGTTGTATCGATTACGGATTTGAAACAAGATATAAAACCCGATAGCACTCATAATAAGCGCGCTGATGAGACCAAACACACCTCCGTTGCTATAGAAAAGAGATGCGATACCATACGCGATGTTGGCGAGCATGCTGTAAAACATAAGATTCCAGCCAACTTTCTTCATTGCCTTTAAACCAGGGAAGGCCATAAGCGCCAAAACAGAGAAGGCAAGCGTCAGTAGAAGCGAAAGCCAAAAAGCCAGGTTTAGCTGCGGCGTTATATAATCAGACATACCCTCAACAATCGAGATGTTCAGATAGTGCGCCATACGCCACAAGCTAATCGCCGAAAGGAAGCCGAGTATACCAGCGATGAGACTCAGCCATGGCACTATTTTCACGAACAGATCCTTCATATCGGTAGGGAGCTGGTACGGCGATTTTGAGCCAAACACACCGTCAAGGGCGTTTTCAAGCGGCGCGAGAGGACCACTCAGCTTCGCGTCAAGCTTGTTCGCCGCATGTGACGCATGACGCTCGGCCGTCTTGAAAGTCGCTTCATTAGCACTTTTTTTGTTCGATGTCTTATCTGTCTCTGCCACGATACACCTCACTTCTTAGTAGTTACCTGTATGATGGCAGATTAGTGAATTCTGTTCAATAGAGTCGTCGTAAAACTAATGCGGTCCTGCAAGCATCATAAGGCTATTCTACTTCTTGAAGGGCCTTGCTTGAACGAGACACTTAAGTCATACTAATGCGTAAGCAGTATCGACTAATAAACACTACTTATGACAGAACTCCACGAAAACCACTTTTGGCATCGCCGTATCTTGCAGGTGTCTATGCTCACGTCGCTGCTCATTGTCCTGTTCTTCGTGGCACATTTTTTTGGTACTGAGCAAATCGCTCTTGATGTAGTTTTTCAAATCGGCGCCATCCCTGCGGCGATGGCAGCCATCACGCTGGTCGTCGCAGGCCTGGCAAACTTCTGGATTAACAAAAAGCCAGAGGCGCATCTGCCGCTTGTCGTTCAGTGTCTGCTCATTACGACGGTTGCCGCTGTCGTGTATTCGACCGGCGGACTATATTCTTATTTCCTTGCGCTATGGGTGCCTGCGGTGATATTCGTAGGCGTCTTCGGTACTGGCGGGCTACTTGCTGCCGCGGTAGTACCGCTCGTATACGCGCTGTGGTTGTTCACTACGGACGTATTTTCGCTGCAAATGGCAGTGAAAATCCTTCTTGTCGGCGAAATACCAGTCCTTCTTAGCTCGCTACTCTTTTCACACCTGGCGACACAAAAAGAGGATAGCTCGTACAAACAACTCGCTACCCAGTTCAGCCAGGTCTCCGATAAGGCAGAGGTCGTTATCAACGCTATCACGAACGGTGTCGTCGCACTTGATCAGCAGGGAGTCGTCGAGCTTATTAACCCGGAGGCCCAAAGGCTTATCGGCTGGGAAAGCCGTGACGCGCTGAAACTCGATTATAAATCGGTACTAAAGCTGGTCGACGAGGAGTCCAACGAACTCACGGCCGCGAACGACCCGATCCGAAAAGTACTGTCTACGAACGAAGAAGTGCGTACTGATGAATTCAAGCTTATGACGAATTCAGGTAAGAAAATACTCATCTCTCTCGTCGCGTCGCCAGTTGGACAGCAAGGGTCGGGCGTCATCATTGTATTTAGGGACGTTACCAAAGAAAAGACCGAGGAACGTCAGCAGGCTGAGTTTATCAGTACCGCGAGTCACGAAATGCGTACTCCGGTAGCTTCGATCGAAGGTTATTTAGGCTTGGCGCTCAATCCGTCCACCGCTCAAATCGACGACAAGGCGCGCAGCTATATCATGAAGGCACATGAGGTCGCGCAGCATCTCGGACGACTTTTCCAAGACTTACTCGATGTCACCAAAGCTGAAGACGGCCGACTTTCCAACAACCCGCGAGCGGTCGAAGTGGTGAGCTTCGTACAGGATGTGGTCGAAGGCCTCCGCCCTCAAGCGACAGCGAAAGGGTTGATCCTTGTCTATAAACCGATTCCCGACAAAGAAGAGGAAGATAAATCAAACCGCCGGCTGAACCCCGTGTTTTATGCCAATGTCGATAATGACCACTTAAGAGAAGTCGTCGCGAACCTGATTGAGAATGCCATTAAATACACGAAGCAGGGAAGCGTTTCGATCGATATCGGTGGGGACGAGAAAGAGGTCGAGATAAGTGTCCAAGATACCGGCATCGGTATTCCTGCCGAAGATTTATCGCACTTGTTCCAAAAATTCTATCGCGTCGACAACAGTGATACGCGCGAAATCGGAGGCACCGGCCTCGGACTATACCTCAGTCGTCGCCTTGCCGAGGCAATGGAGGGGCGAATATGGGCAGAAAGCCAGCATGGTCAGGGCAGCACGTTCTTCCTCTCGATACCGCGCATTAGCCACCAAGAGGCCATGCAGCTCATCGAAACACTCGATGAACCACCGGCAACGATTGGCCCCGCCACGAGCGGCTACCAACCTCCAGCAACAGAGCCTGCCATGGCGCCTGTACCGGCACCACAGCCACCCGTCCCCCAAGCTGGCGGCGTCATAACAAGTCCTTCGGTCGACACTGTCGCCGCGGACCTGACGGCAATACCGGCGTCCTATCCTCAACCCGTGCAACAGCCACAGCCTACTACGACCCCGACGCTATCGGCTATCGAAAGGAATCCCGGGGAATATCTATCCCGACCGAACACCATAAGCGTGCCGCCAAGAAATACCGGTGCGAACCCAGAAAACCAAAATCAACCATAAGGGGTATGGTATTTTAATAGTAGCTTAGCTACAATAAAGGTAATATGACCAAGATACTACTCGTCGAAGATGACAAAAGCCTGAGAGAAATTTACGGAGTACGACTGCTCGCCGAAGGATACGATATCGTTTCCGCTGGTGACGGAGAAGAAGCGCTCGCAATGGCGATTAAAGAACGCCCCCAACTGATCGTCAGTGATGTGATGATGCCAAAGATCAGCGGTTTCGACATGCTTGATATTCTTCGCTCTACTACCGAGACAAAAGCTATCAAAGTAATCATGATGACCGCTCTGTCGAGCGAAGACCAGCGCGCACGAGGCGAATCACTTGGCGCCGATCGCTATCTTGTAAAGTCTCAGGTCGGTATCGAGGACGTCGTCCGGACCGTACACGAAGTGCTTGGCGATACACCAGGTGCGGCTCCAGCAGGCAATGTATTTGCTCAGCAGCCTCCAGCAGCACCCGCAGCAGGTGGTGCCCGGCCAGCCGCCCCTTCAGCCTCTTCCTCTTCAGTGCCACAACGCCCAGGAACCAGCCCTGCCGCTCCTGCGGCACCTACACCTGCTTCACCACCAGCCCCAGGAGCCAGCCCTTCTGCTCCACAACCAGTCTCACCACGGCCAGCTCCAGCACAACCAGCAGCCCCTGCAGCTCCGCAGCAACCCTCACGGCCAGCTCCAGCAGGACCATTTTCAGCCGCCACTTCACGACCACCAGCCACCAGGCAGCAGCCCGCTCCTGCGGCGCCTGCGCAATCTTCCGGTCCGTCTGGCGGTAATCTTCCGCAGCCGACCGCCCCGTTTTCAACCACGCGCCCGGCCGGCCTCGGTGATAGGATTATTCATCCCGTAGAACAATCAGCGAGTAAACCTAACTTCAATGAGCTTATCGCCAAGGAACTTGGAACAGCCGCTCCTGCCCCTACGGCACCAGCCTCACCGCCCGCGCCCACTACTCCACAGCCAGCTCCAACCCCTCCTCCTGCGACTACTTCAGGGGCGCAAGCTCAGCCAGCCACACCCGCTCCAACCACGCCAAAGCCGGAGCTTACATTCGAAGAAACACCAGTTCCTCCTCGAACCCCAGGCGTCCAACCGCCTCAATAGTATGGTTTCCTGTAGAATAGTGCTATGGATGAACAAAACCCCGCTGAGGGCGAACGACTTAATAAATACCTAGCCTTACGGCTCGGAATTTCTCGCCGTGAGGGCGATAACTACATCGACAAAAAGCGCGTGACTATCAATGGTCAGCCCGTCGTGCTTGGCGCCCGGGTTTTGCCTGGAGATGTGGTCGAAGTGGACCATAAGCCACTGAAAGATGTAGCCCACACATACCTACTGTTCCATAAGCCGGTCGGCTATGTGTCATCACGGCGCTCCCAAGGAGACGCACCGACGTTATATGAGCTGCTCCCAAAGGAATACCACAGCCTAAAGCCAGTGGGTAGGCTCGACAAAAACAGCTCGGGACTTTTGATTCTCACGAATAACGGCGATTTCGCGTACCAAATGACACACCCGAAATTTTATAAGGTAAAAATATACGAGGTCCAACTCGACCGACCACTCGAGCCGCTCCACCAGCAGATGATAAGCGACTATGGGGTCCAGCTTGAGGATGGCGTGAGTAAGCTTATGATAGAAAAGCTAGTCAAGCCGCTCGACACCTCTTTTTCAGAAACATCTGCAGCCCTGTTAGGTGCTGACGGCGGATCAACAGCTAACAGGCGCGAAGCCGTTTCAGAAAAAGACGGTGGCGAAAAGGCGAACACTACCATGTACAGAATCATCATGAGCGAGGGGCGGAATCGTCAAATCCGCCGCACGTTCTCTGCGCTCGGCTACACCGTCACCAAACTGCATCGGACCAATTTTGGTGATTATGCGCTGGGTGATATGAAGCCCGGAAATCATAAGACTATACAGATACCATAAATGATATATAAAAGCATAAGCAGTAGCCAAATCGCTCTACCTCTGTTATAATAACTAAAATATGGCTTCATCACTTCCAAACGTCGCAATTATCGGACAGACCAATGTTGGCAAAAGTTCTTTGTTCAACCGTATGGTTCGTGCCCAACAAGCAATCGTCGCCTATGAACCGGGTACGACGCGCGACAGCGTACTCGGAAAAGTCGAGTACGGTCATCATTCATTTTGGCTAGTCGATACCGCCGGCCTCAAGGATCCGAACGACGATTTCGAAGCGACTATCCAGGAGCAAATTTCCGAAGCCGTCGAATTATCCGACGTCATCATGGTCGTACTCGACAGCACGCAGTACCCGAGCGACGAAGATCGCACGATCGCCAAAAAAGCCCTTAAATCGAAGAAGCCCGTCATTTTGGTGCTCAACAAGACCGACCTAAAGGGGAGCCTACCTGACGATGAGTTCCGTCGCCTCGGCATCAAAACTATCATGCGCACCAGCGCCGAGCACAACGAAGGCGTCAAGGAATTGCTTGATGAAATTACCTACCATATTCCTGAGATGCGCGAAGAAGAGCCCGATGAAGTCCTTCGAGTCGCACTTATCGGCCGGCCAAACGTCGGCAAATCAAGCATGTTCAATGTCCTCGCAGGTAAGCAGCAGGCGATCGTTGGTAACCTTGCCGGCACGACACGAGATCTCAACAGGGTACGTATCCGCTATGAGCAGCGCGATATCGAATTAATTGACACAGCCGGTGTGCGCAAACAGGGCAAGCAAGAGGTAGGGATTGAGAAATTCAGCGTTCTACGTACTCTTGCAGCCATCGAAGAAGCCGATATTTGTTTCTTACTGCTTGACGTGACTGAACTGAGCACCGCACTCGACCAACGCCTGGCGGGTATCATCGCCGAGGCAGGCAAAGGTCTTACACTTGTCGTTAGCAAATGGGACATCGCCGAAGGCAAGGACGCCTATACTCGTGATGCTCTGGCGCCGCGAATCGCCGAGGCCTTTGACTTCGTGCCGTGGACACCGCTTATCTTCACTAGTTCCGAGACAGGCAAAAACGTCACGAAACTCTTTGATATCGCTCTTCAAATCGACGCCCGCAGGAAACAGGAAACCAAGACGAGAGTACTGAATGACCTCCTTCAAGATGCCATCCACAAGCACCCGCCAGCCGGCCTCAAGAACACGCATCCGAAACTCCGCTACATAGTGCAAACCGACACCAGCCCGCCGTGGTTCGTGATTTACGGCAGCAACCTGAAGTTCGTGCACTGGAGCTACAAACGCTACCTAGAGCGGCTCCTGCGTGAGACCTACAATTATGCTGGTACGCCGATAAAATTCAGCTTTAGGGATGAGAAGCAGATCAAAGCCAATCGGCTGAAAAAAGCCGAGGAAGAAGCGTGAAAGTAGTATTCGGCCTCGGCAACCCTGGGGCTGAGTACGCTGGCACACGCCACAACACCGGCTTCATGGCCGTCAGCAAACTCGCGAAAGACCAAGGCGTCACCTTCGCGGAAAAAACGAAGTTTAAAGCCTACGTGGCTGAGGTTACTCTTGCTGGCGAGAAGGTGCTTCTCGTCAAGCCGACGACCTTCTATAACAATGTCGGTGAGTCTGCCCGCGCTGTCATCGATTTTTATAAACTCAACCCAAGCGAAGATTTTTTGGTCGTTCACGACGATCTTGCTCTACCGTTTGGTACTATTCGAGTGCGGAAAAAGGGTAGCGATGCCGGTAATAACGGTATAAAATCGCTCAACACGCACATTGGACCGGACTACGCCCGCCTACGCGTCGGTATCGCCGTAGAAGGACGCACCAGTAGTGATTCTTCGTTCGTACTGAGCCGCTACAACGACAGCGAAGCAAAAGCCCTCAAAGATACCCTACTGCAAAAGACAAGCGAGCTTGTTCTCGATTTTACAGAAAACAAACTCGCTGATACTTCGCACAAAATATAGATTCGTTAGTGTGCGTGATCGTCCAGCTCTTCCTCAAGGTGCGTCGTGTTTTCCTGCTCGTCTTCCAGATGTGAGTGTCCATCATGGTTTACCTCCGCATGCGAATGCGGTGTCAGCATGATGATCGATCCGATAAGCGCGACGCCTATGAGCAGCATGATGGCCTGGGTGTCACCTTCGCGGCGTGGTTTTTCGTGAATGTCGGGGATGATATCGCTCGCCGCGATGTAAATAAAGAAACCGGCAGCAATAGCAAGAAGCGGCGCGGGGTTGATATCAATCGCGTCACCAAGCGCATATGTAGCAAGCGCCGCTACCACTGTAGCGAGAGCACTGACAAGGCTGACGATAATAACACGGCGCGGTTTCATGCCTTTGCCAAGCAAGATACTAAAGTCGCCGATTTCCTGCGGAATCTCATGCGCGGCTACGGCGAGTGCCGTACCGATGCCGACAGCAGGGTCGATAAGAAACGCAGCACCGAGCGCCACGCCATCGATGGCGTTATGTACCGTGTCACCGATGACGACCAGCCATTGCTGTGCCTGACCGTTCGAACTGCGAACTCCGGAATGCTGGTGGTCTTCGTGGCGGTGGAACCAACCGAGGAACCGCTCGAGCAGAAAGAAGACCAAAAAACCGCCAAGACCGTAGAGGAGCACCTGATGAACATCGCTTCCTTCGATAGCCTCGGGCAACACCCCGATGAATGCCGCCGCCAGCAGCGCACCGGCTCCGAAGGGAAGACCGTACCGGACCGCGACCTCGCGCAGCTGTGTATTACTAATTAAAAGCAGGCCGCCAATCAGTGAAAAAACACTCCCGACCAACGCCCAAAACGTGACAGTCAAATAATCCATATGGTTCCTTTTGTTTCTTGTTTACTACTATATATGTGCACTATAAACGCCAAAACAATTTAACGCAAATTTGTTGCAATAAGACAAACTTAATTGATTCTCCTCGCTACCTCACACTTGACATGGTATAGTGAAGACCTACTGCCGGACGCCCTATAAGCGCCCACGGCGGTTGTCGCTTCAATCTTCAGAAGGGGGTCGCCATGAGCAGCGATTTCATTACGCGGGAGTGGGTCACGGCATTGGCGCAGGAGGTGGTCGAACGCCTTCGATCTTGCGATCCGCCAGTGTATCCGCCGCTACCTCCTCCCACATGCGGGATGGAGGTCACGTTCGTCCAGCTCGACGACGACCACGGAGAGCTTACCATCGAGTTCCTTGGGCTACCGGACGGGGCTACGGTGGCATTTGGAATCAAGGTGAGTGTCAACCTATGCGCCGAAGGCGAAGCCCCGGCGCTTCACGACGACCGTGGAAAATGGCCAAAGCCGTTCGATGGGCTGACATGGGACGACGATCCACACTTCCAGGCCTGAAGCGCACGTCGTATCGTTACGACCTAGAAAACCTTAACGAGCCGCGGGCGCCCCGTAAAGGGCGCCTTATTCATTTTCAAATAAAACCCCGGATGTACTGCCGGGGATTTTGTATTTACAAGGAAGGAAAGCACGAGGCGAAAGCCGAGCTTCAGGGTGAGAATTGCCAGTGGCAATTCGCAAGGGAACGTCACAAATGAGCTGTGCTCATTTGACTGACTTCCGGGCTCGCGGAACGTGAGGGGCAAGTATTCGAATTTATTTCGAATACGACGCGGAGGGGCGTGCCCCTTCCTATTTTTTAATTCCAAAAAAGCGCCTCCGAGTAAGGGTGGGCATCACTCGAAGGCGCCATTTTACCCT
>CBFGYC010000014.1:0-13035 GCA_965652985.1 uncultured bacterium
GTGGCGGGACTGCGTTCAAGCCTTAAATTTTTGATGATCACGGCACTCGCCGCCAGCCTCGGCTGGTTCTTCTACTTCAAGCTTGGGTACGATGCCGTGCAAGTGCCGTTTCTCGGCAGCGTGGCTCTCGGATGGGTTATCATGCCACTCTTTGTTCTGGCCGTCGTATCAACCAGCAACGCGGTCAATATCAGTGATGGCCTGGATGGGCTGTCGGGCGGTCTGTTGATGTCGAGTTATAGCGCCTTTGGAGTAATTTCACTACTGCAAGGTCATGTGTACCTCGCCGGCTTCTGTTTCACGGTGGTCGGAGCGCTTCTTAGTTATCTGTGGTTCAATATTTATCCGGCGCGGTTTTTCATGGGCGACGTTGGAAGTTTCGCCTATGGTACGGCGCTCGGGGTCGTCGCGATGCTCACGAACACGCTCTTTTTACTGCCGATTATCGGGATACTGTTCGTCGTCGAAGCGGGCTCGAGCCTTATGCAGATTACCAGTAAGAGGCTTTTCCATAAAAAAGTATTCCTATCCGCGCCGATTCATCACCATCTAGAAGCGAAAGGCTGGCCGGAGGCGAAAGTCACGATGCGCTTTTGGGTTATCTCCAATGTCGCAGCGTTTATTGGGATAGTGTTAGCGATCGCCGGTGGTCACCTATGAGTCTAAGAGAGCGCGCATCCTCGACCCTGCAGCGTCAGCATCGCCCTGATTATTTGATCGTTCTCTATATGGGACTCCTGATGCTTTTGGGGCTTATCGTCATGTACGCGATCGGTCCGCAGCGGGCGAATGTCCTAAACAACGCATACGGCACTGATTTTTATTCAAATACATATTTCTTCATCAAGCAGTCGGTCAGCTTATTCCTATCGCTTGGCGCTTTCGTGGTATTCGCGAAGCTACCATATGGGCTCATCAAACAGTATGCGCCCGCTATTCTTATGGCCGGTTTCGCCGCCTGTATAGTTCTGGCGGTAGCGGGTTGGCTTGAGCTATCGATTGCAAAGTGTACGCTTGGCGCGTGCCGCTGGTTCAACCTTGGACCGCTTGGTAGTATCCAGCCCGCCGAGTTGCTTAAGTTCGGCCTTTTGGTATTTCTAGCAGCCTTTCTGGGAAGTCGGGTTTCCAAGGGGCAGATAAACGACCTGGAAAAAACAATCATCCCATTCTCAGCTGTCATGGGAGCGGCGGCTCTGTTCGTCGTCATCATTCAGAACGACCTCGGTACCGGTTTGTCTATGGCGGCTATCGCCGGTACGATGCTGATGGTCGCAGGTATCGACCTTCGCACCGGGGGGATGCTACTGGGGGTAGGCGTGCTTTTAATAGCAGCTTCCATATTGATAGCACCGCACCGTATGGAGCGGGTCATGACATTCCTAGGGAGTAGCGACGACGCGACTTCCCAAGATGCCGGTTATCATGTCAAAAATGCCATGATCGCCATAGGCACCGGCAGCGTGTTCGGCGTAGGGATAGGGAACAGTGTTCAGGCGACGGGATACCTCCCAGAGGCGATTAACGATTCGGTTTTCGCGATCATGGGTGAGACTTTTGGTTTTGTCGGACTGGTAGTGGTGCTGTCGCTGTTCACGGGGCTTCTCTTGCGGCTTCTCCGTATGGCTGATTATTTGACCGATCCGTGGATGATGCTGGTGGTCGCCGGAGTCTTTGGCTGGCTGGCTGCACATATCTTTTTGAATGTGTCCGGTATGATAGGCCTTGCTCCCTTAAAGGGCATCACCTTGCCGCTACTTAGTTTTGGCGGTACAAGTATGGTTTTCGTAGCCGCCGCCCTTGGGCTTGCATTTCAGATTTCGAAGTACACATCGCACAGCATTGTTGATTTAAAGGAGGGGCCTAGTGAGAGTTCTAGCAGTCGGCGGGGGATCAGGCGGACACGTTACGCCAGTCGTCGCAGTAGTACGCGAGCTTAAGGAAAAGCAGCCAGAAGTCGAAATCCGCTTTTGGTGCGACCGGAAGTTTGCTCCTCAAGCGCGTAGTATCATGCATGGATTCGATGCGTCGATTCCGGTGACGACCATCCATTCAGGAAAGCTTCGTCGTTATCATACGTTGCCGCTTTGGCGCCAGCTTACCAGACTTTCAATCGTTCTACCGAATATACGGGATATGTTTTTCGTGGTCATCGGTTTCTTCGAGAGTCTCTTTCGTCTCATCGTATGGCGCCCCGACGTGGTGTTCACGAAGGGTGGATTTGTCTGTTTACCGGTTGGCACGGCTGCGCGGCTACTGAGGATTCCTCTTGTCATCCATGATTCCGACGCGCACCCTGGACTCACGAACCGGCTGCTCGCTGGCGGAGCCACGGCGATCGCGACGGGGGCTCCTCTTCATCATTACTCCTATCCGAAGGAAAAATCACACTATGTCGGCATACCGATATCGGCTGATTTTACACCGCTTAATGATGAGCAAAGAAGCGCGAAAAAACGGCAGCTTGGCTTTGATCCGGCTAGGCCACTGATCGTCGTGACCGGAGGCGGCCTCGGGGCGCAGCGGCTGAACAACGCGGTCGTCGCGGTGCTACGGGAGCTTACAGAGGTTACCTCCGTGCTGCTTATTTCTGGTGCGGGGCCCTATGAAGAGCTGAAAACCAAAGTAAGCGATACAGAGCGCTTTCAACTGAAAGCATTCGTCAGTGACGGTATGGCTGGGGTCTTAGGCGCTGCCGATATCGTGGTCGCTAGGGCAGGGGCGACGACAATCATGGAGCTGGCGGCGCTTGCGAAGCCGACGATCCTTGTCCCGAATGCGTATCTGACAGGTGGCCACCAACTCAAGAATGCCGCAGCTTTCGCTGAAAACGGTGCCGTGCTTGTGCTCGACGAAAGCACTCTCGAAAAAGAGCCAAAAACTCTCGTGACAATGATTAGAGGCCTGCTGCTTGATCAAGTAAAGCTCGAGAAGATGCAACACAGCTTTCTTGCCTATGCGAAACCCCAGGCCGCAGAAGATGTCGCCAATCTGCTGATCGAAGCAGCCAAATAAGCGTAAGTTTGTTACAATTACAGTAGTCATGAAACTTTTCAAACGTGAACAGCCAGAAGCGTCGAGGCGCCGTAACCTAGAGCGAACGCCTACGGTTGAGTCCGGGGATTCTTACACTTTTCGTAGGGGCCGCACCCTGACAGGTAGCGCTTCATCCCATGTCCGTACCACGGGCGAGTTTCAGGCAGACTTAAAATCATCGAGAGTACAAATCCACGAACTGAGACGGAAAAGACGGCGGATAGGCAGTGTACTTGTGGGTACGCTCGGTGTCGTGGCCCTACTTTTCGCGCTGCTGAGTCAGTTTACTGCGACTCCTGTCGTCCAGGCGTCACCTGATCCGTCATTGCAGCTAGATGCGGTATACACGGAGGCTATCGATAAGTATCTTGGTAATCATACCAGTGAACGCCTTAGGATGTTCACGAACACAGAAAACCTCACCGAATATCTGCAAACGGTCACTCCCGAAGTGGAAGAAGTCACCCTGCGGGGCTCTTCCGGCTTCGGAAAGTCCTTGTTCGAAATAACGTTTCGAAAACCGATAGCGAGCTGGAACGTGAACGGCAAAGAGCTCTACGTCGACGCCGCAGGGGTTCCGTTTACGCGTAATTACTTCTCCTCTCCCACGCTCCGTATTACCGACCAAAGCGGGCTCAGCGCTACCCTTACTGGGCAAAGTGTCATGAGTAACCGATTTATGAGCTATGTCGGCCAAGTGATCGGTTCTTCTCAGGAGCAAGGATACGAAGTGACCACTATTGTCATTCCCGCAGGTACGACGCGGCAAATCGAGGTACACATAAAAGACGTCGGCTACCCATTCAAGTTTTCGAGCGACCGCCCTGCAAGGGAAGGGGTGTCCGATATGGTGAAGACCGCCCAGTGGATGAAGTCCCATCAAGTGAACCCTGAATACGTTGATGTGCGGGTCGAAGGCAAGGTATTTTATAAATAGGCAAGGACAGGATAATTAGAGTCCTGTTCTCTCGCTCCCTATCCTAGTTCTATTTTTGTTCTACGGGATATCAAAAAAGTATATTAAAATATTAAAAAATAAAAAAAGCAAATAAGGCGGTAGGGAGAAGGAAGAGAAGAGGGGAAAACGTATATTGAAATATCATTTACGAAAAAGTCAAAACATATCGTTGTGGATAACGTACACGTGTTTTAAGGTTGGCGTGTATGGGTGCATGTCCAGCCGTGCGGCTCATACGTACTTATACGATAACAATAGCACCGTACGTAAGGATGAAACGTATCCGAATAACGAGGTGACAAACGTGCAACTACTCTCTCGTAGGCCTGGTGCCCAGATAATTGCCGTATTTCAGACGTATCTATAGTCATCTGATTAGCCTATTTCTAATGTCGTAAAAGATATATTGTGCGACCCATAATATATATTTAAATAATGACTAACCTATCATCGTATTTCAATAAAAAATCCTGCCCTGCATGGCATGTTTTGTATGCTCTTCTGCCTTCTTGAGTCTTTCGGCTCCATTTGCCTATTTCTAGCTTGTATGGCCGATGTGGCGGTCTCATACGGATTTCTGTATATCTGGCTTGATTTAACTAATGTACGACCAACTCGTGGTTTATGTAGTGTGTTCTATTTTTGTTCCATTACATTTTTCTATCAACTTCCAGGATAGACATAGAGGTATTGCTTTGAGCTAAAGCTTTTGATAGTAGCATGGCTGCGCTATACTACTTTGCATGGAAACACGGCGGCCGCCTTATGAAGATGTCATTGACGAGTACCCAGCGCGTGCAGGAGTGATTGGAAGTACGTTTCTGGAAAGACTTGAAAAGGTCGAAAAAATCATAAGCGAAGGCGGCAACTGTGACGCTGCGACGGTTTGTTTCACTCATCCAGTGTTCTCGGATAAATACAGGCTGGAACGCGCGATATATTTGCTGACTCTGTATTCCGCGGCCGTTGAGTTGGCTTCGCTCAGCGGTGAAGCTGTCACGAGAGAGTATTATGGAAGGATTGACGGTTCATCTGCTCAACCCCTTTCCAGATCTGACTTAGAAGAGAGTTTAAGCGGCTCAAATGCGATTTGGTTCGTCACAGGCGACAAAAGAAGTTCAGACACTGGTGAGTACGATGGGTACAATCACATGATAGGTATCATTCCTGACCCGTCTTCAGATCGCTACATAGCAATGGACGTGTCGGGCTATGTCAATCCCCTAGTCCCTCTGTCGCTCGATGAGCTGTATGATGAGATAAGCCGGCTTCCTGTTGGCGATGAGTATATTCAAGGAGTCGTCGCATTTAGAGACCGGGATGGTACGGCGCAGGACGCTGAGGCTGTTGACGAATACTTCTACTTTTTACCACAGTAGAATATGTACGGTGTAAGGCTTAACGGATTTGCAAAGTAGTTTCGTTACCGCTATCTTTTGGCGACTCTTTTGTTTCTGGCTGAGAAGAATTCGTTGACGATTTCTTTTTTCGGCTTCTGGAGCGCTTTTTCTTCGGCGCGGCAGGGGTTTCGGTGCTTGTGGTAGCGGGGGTGGCTTTTGGTTGACTATCAGGAGCTGGGCTTGCACCGGCCTGGCCGGTAGCCGAGGTCGCCTTGGCGAGCTGCTCGCCCTTCCCTTGTGGCTTTTTTTGTAGATTTTGTGGGACTTTGATGGCTTCACTGATACTTGCCTCGACTTCGCTGCGCGGACGACTATACAGGCGCCTGGTGTGCTCGACGATAGCCGACATATTATTAGCTGGTGCCGGTGGGAGTGTCAGCGTCGTGGCACTAAAGGCCGGTGCCTTTTCGCCGTTAATGACCATGCTTAAGATGAAGTGGCGGTTATGCATCTGCAGAAGATCCAATGGCTCAAACTGCGGCTCGAACTGTTTGGCAAGGATTGGAGCGTCGTCCGCTGAGACGCGGAAGGTTATCATCGTACCGACGTTACCGAACACAGCGTCGCGTACGGTGTCGCTCATCTGGGAAACGTACTGGTTGGCAACCGTGAGGTTAAGGCCGTATTTACGTGCTTCAGAAAGAATGGTGGCAAAGCTATCGGTCGCGAAGTTTTGGAACTCGTCGACGTACAGGTAAAACGGCCGGCGGTCCTTGATATCTGGGATATCGCTTCGGCTCATGGCTGCGAGCTGGATCTTAGTTACGAGAAGCGCTCCGAGGATGGAAGCATTGTCCTCTCCCAGAAGACCCTTGGACAGGTTGACGACGAGTATCTTGCCGTCGTCCATGATTTCGCGGATATTAAACGTCGATTTTGGCTGGCCGATGATATTTCGGATCACAGGGTTGGCAGTGAACGCGCCAACTTTGTTGAGAACGGGGGCGATTGCTTCGGAGGCGAACTTTTCATTCCAACTAGCGAACTCGACGCGCCAGAACTGCAATACCACCGTGTCGGTACAATAGCTTAAGGTCTCTTCCCTGAACTTTTTGTCTGTCAACATACGGGTAATATCGAGCATAGTGGTACCAGGACGATCAAGGAGCGCAAGAAGCGTGTAGCGAAGGATATATTCAAGGCGGGGACCCCATGAGTTCTCGAACATGCGCTTTAATACTCCAATCACCTCGCTTGAAGTATTGCTCTTTTGCGAAGGGTCATGAATTTCAAGCGGATTAAAACCGAGTGGAAATGCCGTGTCGGCAGGATTGAGGTAGACGACATCGTTGATACGTGACTCAGGGATGAAACGAAGGTTGTCAACGGCGAAATCGCCGTGCGGATCGATAATAGCGTAGCCTTGGTTGTGAAACACATCTGACAGCGTGAAGAGCTCCAAGAGTCCTGACTTACCTGTTCCTGTCTGGCCGATGACATAGACGTGCCTCGAACGGTCAACCCTAAGCATGCCGAACTGATGGTTGATACCACGGAAGTTGGTGAGGCCAAAGGCGCTGATATTCTCGTCGATAGCCTCGTTACCCGTGATGACTGGTAGCTTTGATGGCGGTTCGGCGGTCTTGCTGGTGGCCCAGACGATATTTGGGGTTTCGACGTTGGTGTGCGGTAGGTGCCAGACACTGGCGATTTCCTCGATATTAAGGATAAAGCCGCGGTCATCGAAGAGACGGGCCCGATAACGGGCGAGGTCTTCTTTGAGAAAACTAAGTTTGCCCTGCTTGAATCCATTCAGGTTGGTGCTATTGTACTGCTTGTATGTGCCGACGAGTGCTTGGAGCTGTAGCTTGGCGTTCGTCTCGCTTTCACCGAGGTACGCAAAACGAATTTTGGTCTGGTATCCCAGCTTTGTCGCCTTCTTTTCTGCTTCGGCGATACGGGTCTTGTCGCGTTCGGATAGCTCCTTTGGTTTCGACTCCCCTACTCCACCTTCGGGTGGCTGCCAGAGGGCGGCGAGGAGGTCGCCGAACCAAGTGAGGCTCATTCCTCCGCCACTAAGAAAACCGAACGGGTTGCCGTTTCGAACGCCATTTATCCAGCTCGAGGTCGCCTTGTGCCAGTCGTCAGGGATTGGACGGGCTAAAACTTGCACCCAGAGCTCCTCCCCTGTCGATTCAAGTTTCGCGAGCGTACCGGTAATACCGGCGAGCGGGTCGACTTCGAAGTTTTGGAATGTCTTTAACGGCAAGAATTCGCTGTCGATGAGATCCATTTCCGAGGTACATACGACAGTGTGGTCGCGTTCGTGATCGACGTAATCCGCATCGGCCGTGAATATTTGTACTGTCGGATACTGCGAGTAAATTTGGCTCTCAACGAAACTCTGTAAAGTTTTCGGAACCCATACGTAAAAACGGATTTGCCCATTGACAGAGGCAATCTCGAAACTGAGGTGCTCCTGGATACCGTAGTTGCTGCGGAGCTCGTCTTTGTTCCTGAGAATGCCGTGGAGGCTGGCGAACATCTGCTCGGCAGCGAACTCGGATTTATCATTGGTCCGCGGTATCTCGAGCATCAGAAGAACACTCTCCTGTGCGCTCACGACCTCGGCACGACGGTAGTTTCTCCAGGTGAGAAACAGAAGAAGGCCAACGATGGGCAGCCAAACAAACCAATTAGTAAGGAAACCGATGAGTCCGATGAAGAGATCCATAACTACCGTCTATTGTCCCATCTGTACCCTAGGTTTGCAAGCAGCCTAAGACGTCGCTTCGTCGAGCGTATACGTGGCTTTCGCAACTCGCTTGAACTGCGCCTTGCTTTGCAGGTTCAACAGGATGGTCGTTTCTTTTACCTGGCGCTTTTTAAGTACCCTTTTGACAATTTCGTCGCGGTGAAGAGGTTCGCCCGCTTCTTTGATGACATCGGCGATGATATCAGATACGGTTCCCTTTGAGTAGCCCCAGTTTTCGAGGGCGTAGATGCCGCGTCCAATGAGGATGAAACGCTTGTCTTTGATGAGTTCGTTGTGAATCGCCTGCGTGGTGACATTGCGACGCTTGAAATCGCTTGCCTTTATCGCGGACGCGATTTCTGAGAAATGGAGTGGTTTGCCGTTGTCGGCCAAAATGACGTAAATCTTGTCACGAATGTTCTTCGGGTTGACCGTAGGCCATTTCACGAGACCCCAGCGGTCTTTCAGATGTGCGAGCAATTTACTGACTGACGCGAGGGCGCGCACTTGGCTTGGGTGCTCATAGCTCAGCTTTCCGAACAATTCTTCGATGGTCATCGGTTGACCTTCTTTTTTGATAGTCTTTACGATTTCATCGACTTCTTGCCTCAGCTTCTTTTCGTCGCCATATTCTTTGATACCAACAGAGTGGTGATAGTTGTCGTTTTCGTTGACGACAGTAAGTTTAGGTGAAAGCTCGGCGATGAATGCGACATGTGCCCTAGAGAGAGGGTTTTTGCTGTCACCGGTAACACGCTTGGTGATGTCTTGGATGCGGCTTACCCTGCCGTGTTCTGAGAGGTCACGAATAAGAACGCGCTCGACCATGTGCACGGCTGGAAGCTTGTCGTCATCGGCGGCGACCTTAAGACGGACAAGGATAGCTTTCTCTAGCTGACGAACACGCTCACGGGTAATACCGAGCAGTTCGCCGATCTGTTCGAGAGTTTCGCGGCGATCAATGAGGCCAAAGCGACGAGTAATAATTTCTCGTTCCCTTTCCTGATCGATAAAAGCAAGAACGCTGTCTACTGCCTCTTTTAGCTCTGAAGCAGTATCGGTTTTTGTCTGCGTTGGTTCACTCATGGTTCGTCTATTTTCCTCTCTGCCTCGGCCGAGCAGCGCCTATTGTTTATACATTAACTTATAACAATTATAGAATAGATTTCCAAATAAGTCAAGTAATTGTCATATCTAACTAATTATAGCATGAAATAGACGTATGTAGTAAAGAGTGGTCTTGAACTTTTGTGGGGCTAGCTGGTTTTGCGTCGTCTAGGAGTTCGGCCGGTTTTTTTAGTCGGGGCTTCGGCGAGCAACGCCTTCGCCTGTTCATGAGTGACCTCTGTCGGCTTGACGTCTTTTGGTATTTTCGCGTTGGTTTTACCGTTGGTGATGTAGGCTCCGAAGCGGCCGTTTAGTACCTTGATGCCGTCACCAAAATCAGCGATATTTTTCTCAGCTTCGCTTTTTAGCTTCTCCTGGTAAAGCTCAAGCGACCGCTCGAGTGTTATGTCGTGGGGATCGTCTTCTTTGAGGCTGACATAGAGTGGCTTGGTCGTCTTGGTTTTGGTGCCAATTTGAATGAACGGACCGAAGCGACCGACATTAGCGCGGATGTCTAGGCCATCTGGTGTCTGCCCAACGAGTCGTGGCAACTTGAAGGCCTCGAGTGCTTGCTCTAGAGTGACGGTTTCTATCTTCGTCCCTTTCGGAAGTGGTGCGAACTCAGGTTTGTTTTCATCTTCCTGGGAGCCGAGCTGGAGCATCGGACCGAAACGACCGAAACGAGCGAAAATCGGCTTGCCTGATTTTGGATCGATGCCGACTTCCCTGTTGGCGCCGACGGTCGAGCGGTCGATACCACCAGATTTCTCAATTAGCTCATGGAACGGCGTATAGAAGTTTTTCAGCATGGCGTTTCGGGCCAGTTTCGCCTCGGCGATGGCATCAAATTCTTCCTCGACGTTTGCCGTGAAGGCATAATCAACTACCTGTTCAAAGTGGTTCATGAGGAAGTCCGCGATAAGCTCGCCGCTTGGGGTCGGGATGAGCTTGCCTTTGGTCGAGCCGGTCTTTTCTTCTATTACTTCACGCGCTACGTCGCCTTCGATGAGGCTCAGGGTAATCACGCTGCGCGGTGCACCTTCGCCCTCGCCCTTTTCGACGTAGCCACGAGTCTGTACGGTATCGATGATGGTCGCATATGTGCTTGGTCGGCCGATGCCGAGCTCTTCGAGTTTTTTGACAAGGCTTCCTTCGGTATAACGGGCTGGCGGTTTGGCAAAGACTTCGCGGGCAGATAACTCGCTTGCTTGTAGCGGGTCATTCGCTTGAAGCGGCGGAAGAATCTCTTCTTTGCTAGCGCCGTACACCCGCAGGAAACCGTCAAATACTATTATCTGTCCTTTTGCCTCAAATACTTCGTTTCGGGTCGATATGGTAATCGTGACCGTCGTATTCTCGAGTTTTGCTGGGCTCATCTGGCTAGCAAGCGTGCGGCGGCGGATAAGGTCGTAAAGCTTTTGATCGTACTCATTATTACTTGCCGTTTCGAGTGTCATGTCGGTTGGACGGATGGCCTCGTGCGCTTCTTGGGCGGAAGCGTTCTTGTTCTTGAACTTGCGCACCGTATTGTATTCAGGACCGTAGAGGCGCTTGATATAGTCGGTCGCGCTGGCAATTGCCTGCCCGCTTAGATTCACGCTGTCGGTACGCATATAGGTAATCTTACCGGCTTGATAGAGCTTTTGTGCTGCTGCCATGGTAGCCTTCGAACTGAAGCCAAGCTTCGAGTTGGCCTCTTGCTGCAAGGTGCTGGTAGTGAATGGTGCGCCCGGGTTTCTCGTGCTCGGGCTTTTGTTCACGTTTGACACGCTAAAGCTAGCATCTACGAGTCCCTCAAGGAACTTTTTGGTTTCTTCCTCGCTATCAAAGCGCTGTTTTAGCTCCGCCTTGAACTCGTCTTTGCCGTGGTAAAACAGAGCCGTGACCTTAAACTGCGACGAGCCCTCGAAAGCCGTGATTTCACGTTCACGCTCTACTAAAAGCCGCACGGCTGGGCTTTGGACGCGGCCGGCGCTTTTACCGCCCGGGACTTTTTGCCAAACGACTGGGCTCAGTTCGAAGCCGACGATGCGGTCAAGGATTTGCCTTGCCTGCTGGGCTTCGACGAGGTGCATGTCCACAGTGCGTGGGTTCTTGATCGCCTCTTCGATAGCACTCTTGGTGATTTCATGGAACACTATCCGCTTGGTGGTCTTAGGATCGAGCTTCAAAACTTCACAAAGGTGCCACGCGATAGCCTCCCCTTCGCGGTCTTCATCGGTCGCGAGCCAGACTGTTGTGGCCTCTTTGACGGCCTTTTTAAGCTCAGTTATCGTTTTTCTTTTCTCGGGATCGACTTCGTACTGCGTCTTGAAATCATTCTTGATATCAACCGGCGGCGTGCCGTCTTTGGTCTTTTTCGGGATCGACCGAATATGACCGATACTTGAGAGTACCTTAAAATCACTCCCGAGGTATCTCTCGATAGTTTTGGCTTTGGCTGGACTCTCTACGATAACTAAGTTCTTGCTCATGCTTTTTAATAGTATAGCGGGTTATGCTGAGTTCGCTAGTACAACTAGCCATACTAACAGACGAACGGAAAATGTAAATACTTTTAGCGGAGCGTCCATTGATTGGCGCCGAGTGAGCGCACGGTGCCGTCGATTTCGAGCATGGTGAGCGCAGCGGCGAAGTCTTGTGGCGCGAGCTTGCTCTTTTGCTGCAGATCTTCACCGTCACGTATACCGGATTGCAGTAGCGTAATGATGGTCGACTCCGCCGGGTTGTTGCCGAGCGCGAGCGCTGGCTGTGACCGCAACGCGTCAGGCGCGAGTACCTCTAGTATATCTTCTACCTTCGTTACCGGTGTTGCTCCCTGCCTAAGCAGCGCGTTACAACCGGCCGAGAGCGGGCTGGTGATATTTCCAGGTACGACGAATACTTCTTTGCCTTGCTCTATGGCGTGGCCGGCGGTATTTAGCGTGCCGCTCCTAGAGGCAGCCTCTGTAATGATAATCGCGTCGGCTAGGCCACTAACGATGCGGTTGCGCTCTAAGAAACGAAAGCCGATTGGCGGCGTGCCTTCTTCGTATTCACTGATGATGGCACCACCACTTTTTATTATTTGCTCAGCCAGGCCTCTGTTTGTACTAGGATAAATCGTCGGCAAGCCGTTGCCAAGAACGGCTATGGTCGTACCGCCCGCTTCAAGCGCGGCTTTGTGGGCGATGGCATCGACCCCAAGCGCCAGGCCGCTAATGACGATGACTCCCCTCTTCGCGAGATCGTACGCCAACTGCTGGGTCACCTCTCTGCCGTAGCTTGAGGGTTTTCTCGTACCGACAATCGCCACGCTTGTTTTTCTTTGTTTAGGCAAAGTGCCTATGCTATATAACCATTCCGGACAAGATGCAATAGATTCTAGTATCTGAAGATAAGAATGCGACAGAGGCGATATTTTATTGCTTTTCATATGAATATATGTAAAAAAGTATTGACACTATGACAAAAACGTGCTACAATGCGTAACGGTTGATTGATGTATATCAGTCAAACGCACCTTATACCCCCTATTCTAACAGCGATAGTATTAATTCGTTAATCTACCGCGAACGTTAGAGTGTATGCAATGTGCTTATAAGTAGTCTACCCTCCACTTCTAAGCCGTTTAGACAGCATTGCGTACATACTAACCCCTTTAACTTCACCCTGGGAGCCTCGGCTCTCAAGGAACCTTAATCGGCAAGTGTATACATCGGTGAATATCAAGTATTGGCCCCCGGGCCAGGCGCATCCTACGGAGTTTGGTATTGACGCTTCACTACTATACATTTGGGTGGGTTGAAGGGTAAAATGGCGCCTTCGAGTGATGCCCACCCTTACTCGGAGGCGCTTTTTTG
>CBFGYC010000015.1:0-12572 GCA_965652985.1 uncultured bacterium
CCTAAGTAGGCTGCGGCCCGATAATTCCCGTTTAAGATCAATAGGACGTCAACGAAAAATGCTAGGCCGATAAAAATATCCTGCCCTTTGCTATTCGTATCGACGTCCGGAAACAGCGCGAAAAGAATACTCAGCACGAAAAAAGCAGCAAATACTTGCCAATCATAGAGTAGCCGAGCCGCCTCGGCTGATTGCTCGAGGGGAGCCCACGAAAGAACCGCCATAGAAGCCGCACCTGCTAGGACGCCACCAACGATATGACCTTTGTAGTTCGCCATGGTTTTATTTAAGCATAACTAGTTCTTATTTACTCAGGCCCCAAGTGCTACAATAGAAGTATGAAATATGGAATTGTAACTGTCATTATCGCCGCCCTAGTTTTTGTCGCTGGAGGAGCCTGGTGGATGATGATGAGTAACGACGAGACTCAAACTGAACAATCTACGGATAACACCGCGGAGTCCCAGCTCTCAGACAGCGAGACAGCCACCCAGGATGAAGAAACAGAAGCGAGCATCGTCATCACGTACACCGATACCGGTTTTCGATTGTCAGGTAATACGATTCAGGCAGGAGAAACGGTACTCGTTGTTAATGAGTCGAGCGAGATGCTGCAATTCGCCTCCGACCCCCACCCGCAACATACCGATAACGATGACTTGAACGTACCGACTCTCGACCCAGGCGAAGAAGAGACATTCGTCGTCAATGAGACTGGCGCATGGGGCTTTCATAACCACCTAAACGACAATCATACCGGCACGATTACGGTTACAGACTAAACTTTTCTTGGTAGATATGTCGCGGCGATACACCATGCTCTACGAGCTGGTCAACAAGCGACTTCATCATTGGTGGCGGACCGCAGAGATAAAAATCATATTCTGACAAGCTGTTTTTAAGCTTTCCGGTAAGTAGCGCGGCATCGATGGTGCCATATTCGTATCCTGGTTCTTTTTTAGCAGGTTCGCTGAGGATGATGCTCGTTTTTACGTTTGACGATTCGATAGTATTTCGGTAGGCGATGTCATCCTTGGTTCTACAGGCTAAAAACAAATAGTCGATGTGCCCCATTTCGAGATTCCGTATGAATGGCGTGATGCCAATACCGCCAGCAATCGCGACGACTGGCCGGTCGGAATGAGCTATCTCTTCAGTGAACGTACCGTAGGGACCGTCAATATAAATGATATCCCCAGCCATAAGGCGCGTCAGCCGATTTGAATAAGGTCCGACGGCTTTGATGGAAAAGCTGATTTCTCCCGACTCCTCATCGTAATGCGAAACGGTGAAGGGGTGTGCTTCACCATATCGCCAACCTTGGAAATAAGCGAACTGTCCAGGACGGGGCTTGATGCCTTTGCCTGTTGGTTGGAGCCGAAACCGTGTCACGTCGCGGGCGACTTCCGTTGTCTCGACGACACGGTAGCGCTGCTTCGTGACGGCGCCCCATGCGAGAACTCGCAGCAGAACGACTCCCCAGAACGCAGCGATACTAGCACTTAGCCAAAGCCCTAGCCACCAGTACTGCTGCCTACTTGAGCCAACGAGCAGCATGTGCGTACAGATGAGTGGAAAAATAACATAGCCAAGATAATGGGAGCGTTTCCAGAGGCGCCAGGCGATTTTCGTCCGAAACAGCGCGCTCGTGAACCAAACGAACGCGAGCAGCATGAGAGCCGTAGCTCCAAGTCGTACGCCGATATCGAAACCACTAGCAAAACTAGGCGGCCAGACCAGGCTTAAACCGTAAATAGAGATCATTAAGAGTGGGTGGAACAAAATAAGCAAAAAACCATACGTCCCCATAAGGCGATGGAGCCGGTTCACCCAAAGTAAGTCAGGCGTAACCAGTCGTACAAGCTGCCGGTTGCCGAGTATGATTTGCCACCAGATAAGTTGTAATCCGACAAGGCCAAGAAAACGGCCGAGGGTCAGGCGATCAACGTCGCTCATGATAAGCGGCAGATAAAGAAGGATACTGAGACCGATAGCTGTGACTATCGCCCAGCGCGTCCGGCTATGGTTCGTCTTGATCGTCGGCATTCCTGTCGTCTTCGTCCAGGAGTCCGTGGATCGTTCTAAATGCTTCTTCTTTTGAAAGATATTCGTCATTCATAACTTTGTCCTCCTTCGCCTTTTTATAATACTCGCTTTTATTAGATAAGGGTAGGCGAGGGTTTTATTGTAAAATAGGAGATATGTCAAAATTACTCGACGGCGAAGAACTTGCCGGTTATATAAAAGAGCGCCAGGCAAAGCAGGTGCGCGGTCTTCGTCAGGCCGAGCGGGTGTTGCCGAAGCTTGCTATCGTTCGCAGCACCTCGGCGTCTGATGTGATTGATACGTATATACGTATGAAACGTCGGTACGGCAATGATATCTTGATCGAAACGGTCGTCGAGACATGCGAAGAAGCGGAGATGCCGGCGGTGCTGCAGCGCCTGAACGATGACGGTTCAGTACACGGCATCATCGTGCAGCTACCGTTAAAAGATCCGGCTCTGACCGATGACATCGTGAACTTGATCGCTCCCGAAAAAGACGTTGACGGGCTTGGAAAGCACGCGCATTTCATCAGCGCGACCGCCGAGGCGATCGATTGGCTGTTGGCTGGATATGGCATCACGTTGGAAGGAAAGAAAATCACGCTGGTTGGGCGTGGCCGTCTTGTCGGCGGACCGCTCGCGAAGCTTTGGCAGAATAATGGCTTCGACGTGACGGTGCTTGATGATCAAAGCGGCGACATCTCACCTGTCTTAAAGGCGAGTGAGGTCATCGTGACCGCCACTGGCGTGCCGCGGCTGATTCGTAGCGATATGGTGCCGATTGGCGCGGTGCTCGTAGATGCCGGAACCGCCAGCGAAAATGGCGTCATCGTCGGTGACATCGACCCAGTGCTTTATAGTGAGCGCGACGATTTGACGCTGACGCCCACGAAAGGTGGCGTCGGACCGCTCACGATCGCAGCGCTATTCGATCACGTCATAGTAGCTGCTCGGCGCGTAGCCGAGCAATCAAAAGAATAGTTATACATCTCGCGCTCAGCCGCGGGTGACGCGAGGCGGGGCAGCACCCAAGAATGATTTTCTGCTTTAGCTAGAAAATATTCTTAGGGGCGGAATCGGGGTCCCCGTAAAGCCTGCTTTACGGGGTGAGGCGGAGCGGCAGGACCCGAGAAGCTGGATATGGCTATGTAATTTCCAGCGCTTCTTTAACGCGCTCCACGACCTGCTTTGGAGTTAAGTCCGCCTTTACGATATAGCCGAGAATACCAAGCGTGTGGAGGTTTTTCGGCGCTTCTTCGGCGCCAAGATTGGTGAGTACGATCACTGGGATGGTTTTGCCCCAGCTTTTTGAGCGGATTTTTACAAGCGCCTCATCGCCGGTCATCTTCGGCATTTGCATGTCAAGCAAGATGATATCCGGCGAAAAAGATTCAACCATGGAGACGCCCCGCAGGCCGTTATCGGCGAGCTGGACCTCGAATCCCTCAGCCTCAAATTTCATACGGTACATCTGGCTGATAGTCGGGTCGTCTTCGATAATGGCGATTTTGGTCATGGTTTTATAGTATACTATATGTAGTACTTTGCCAATTTGCGGAGCGTTGGCTAGATGGGTATGGAGTAAAACAAAAAAACGGTGTCGTTGCAATCATAAGATAGTTATATGTTAGAAAAGATGAACCATGCCAGAGCTTTTTAATCCTCGAAACACTTCAGAGGTAATACCGGAGCTGCGATCGGATGTTTTCGTTGGCCACGAACAGGCACGGTTTGCCGTTGGACAAGTGGCAGAAGGCGATAACAGTTTCTATACGGAAGAAGACCTTGCGTACCATCGCCTGAGGGCGAACGTTTATGTTCATCAAACGCGTATGATTTCAGAAGAGTATATTGCTCCGAATGGCGGGGAATACGATGAAGAGGACGCCCGCTCAGCTCACATGGTCGTGCTTGAGAACTGTGGTGACGAGCAGCGACTCGTGGGTTCGATGCGTTTGATCTTGCGGGGAAGGGGCGGACAGCTTCCAATCGAGAAGTTTTTCCCCGACATATTCGATCATGATCCTGCTGGAGTTACCAGCTGCGAGGTGTCCAGATACATTACTCGCCACGAAGAGGAGAGCGTCCAGCGGGAAATATCGTGGGCGCTTTTCCAGCGAACCATGGCGACTGCCATCAATCATCAACTTGGTCCGATGTATGCAGTCGTCGACCCGGCCCTTTCTCGCATCATGCGGTTGAAGCGAGTACCAATCAAAGAGCTGGCTCCTCCGGCACGCGTGGAAGAATATAACAGCACGAGCTTGCCGGTCGCGATCGACCTGGGCTTGTTCGCTGAGCGGCTTGAAAATCGTGCGCCAGGAACCTTATTTGATATGATGGCTCACGAACGGGAGTTTACGTATTTTGGTCAGCAGCCTTCAAGAGTTAAGATAGTGACACTAGGGAATATTGCAGTAAACGCGGCAGGAGGACGGCATGAGAACAATTAACTCACTGGAGAATTCCAGGAATTACGGTTTTTGGAATGAAGCGGAACAGCAAGCATTGCTTGACGCGCATGTAGCGATCGCAGGTGTCGGCGGCGACGGTTTCCAGCTTGGCCAGAAACTTGCCCAAATGGGCGTCCAGAACTTCAGTGTCGCCGATCCTGAAGTCTTTGAGCCCGAGAATACTAACAGAGTGCCGGGATCGACCAGCTCAACGTATGGGCGAAATAAGGCAGAAGTATTCGAGGAAAAAATCAAGGACATCAATCCGGCCGCGTCGGTAAGGGTTTTCACAGGTGGTGTGCTGCCGGACAATATCGAAGAGTTCATGTACGGTGCGGATCTCATACTGGACGAGTCTGAGTTGACGCGTCTCGAGATCGGTACGCTGATCGCAAGGCAGGCTATCAAGCAGGGTATCCCTGATCTTCTTGTCATGAACATCGGCTTCGCGGCTCAAGTCACGTCTTTTCATCCTTCAAGGGGCAAGACCTTCGAAGATATCATGGGCATACCAAAAGGGATGCCGCTTGATGAAGTGGCGGACCTGGAGGTGGATTTGTCGCGGTGTGTGCCCTATATACCGAAATATTCCGACCTACGTACCTTGAAGGCGGTCATGGAGGGCGCGCCCCTACCGTCTATCGCCCAAGGCGTCGATGTCGCTTCGGCCCTTGGTTCATCCCAAGCCTTCTTGCACCTGGTGGGGAAGGCAGGCAATCACCGCCCTGAACCGGTGTGGGCTCCTCGATTTCGTTACATGGACGCACTCGATGGTACGAGCGGGGAAACTCGGTTCCCGAGATTGTCGCATTACCGCACTCTAGCGCATGCCGCCCTGAGACAATCTCTCGGTCGAAACGCCGATGCGGCATACTCGGCTGAAGAACGGGGACGGCGCATGGCTGCTACTGGACTTGATTAGTAGTTAGTTACTTGCTGTTGCTTTGTTATTTCGCTTATGGCTAGTAGAATAGAAGCAACTATGCCTGACATATATCTCCTCATTGACCTCGTAGTGGTCGTCGCGTTAGGCGTCTTGGGAGTGACGGTCTTGTTGCAGGATCCGAAAGTGGTTTTGAATAAACTTTTCGCGCTGTTCGCTGCCAGCATCGGTATATGGATACTGGCGAATTACATCAGCAATGACATATCGTATTCACCGGAGATTTCTCTTAGGGCAAGCTATCTCGTGTTTGCTTTTAGTTACGCGTCCGGCATCCTATTCCTTCGATTGGTGATCGAACTCACCAAGGATGAGGGGGCTCGTCGACTGTTCACGAAGCTGCTCGGACCAATCTTTGCGATCGGTATCGTATCTGGTAGCCCGCTTGTCGTGAGCGGAGTCGCATTGCAGGGCAATGTGTACTCTGTCGAATTTGGGCCGGCGGTACTACTGTACGGCGTCGGGGTTTTGTCCGCTATTTTTATTGGTACGTACTTGCTACATCGGAACGGTAAAGCGGCCGAGGGTGAGCAGAAAAAGTACATGAGAGTCCTGTATCTTAGCGCGCTATTCGCATTTCCGGCCTTGGCTGTCATCCAGTTTATCATTCCTCTGGCGACGGGCTGGTTCGGTCTTACTGATATCGGTATCCTCCCGATGCTTATAGTGGTCTTTGGATTTTACTATGGCGCCACCCGCCATGGCCTGTTCGATATCAAGCTCGCGGCTGTGCGGAGCGTGGCCTACGCCATGTCGCTCTTAGCGCTCGCGGCCATTTACTACGCGGCGGCGTATCTCATCTCGACGACTATCTTCCAGGAGGGAGTCACGGCGAACTTTAGCGTCAGTCCTCTTAATATTTTCCTAGCGCTGGTACTTGCTTTTATTTTCCAGCCGATACGACGATTCTTTGACCGGGCGACTGATAAGATATTTTATCGTGATCGCTATGATTCCGAAGCGTTCTTTGGACGGTTGAGTGAGATTCTCACCGCTGAATCCACCGACCTTCGCAAGTTCCTTGCGCGTATCGCCGAGGAAATAGGGACAACTCTGAGGGCCGAGGTGGCTTTTCTCCAGGTCCAGTGGGGGCATCATCACGCTTCGGCGGGAGATAAAGACCGTGATACGCTCTCTGATTCTGATATCGAGACCCTACGTCTGTATGTTCTCGAGGAGCAGTGCGAAATCATCGTGGCCGATACGCTAGCAGAAGATGATCCGATACGACAGCTGCTCGTCCGGCATGGGGTCGCCATCGCTGTCCCGCTCGTGCAAAAGAGCACTATATTCGGCTATTTGTTTCTAGGAAATCGACGGAGTGGCGGCTATACGGCGCGTGATAAAAAAGTACTCGAGACGATATCAAACGAGCTGGTCGTGGCGGTGCAGAACGCACTGTCCCTTCAGGAAATCAAAGACTTCAATGTCCATCTGCAGCAGCGCATCGAGGCTGCTACCAGCGAATTGGTCGCGTCAAACGAACAGTTGAAGCGCCTTGACGCCGCTAAGGATGAGTTTGTCTCGATGGCGTCGCACCAGCTCCGTACACCACTTACCAGCGTGAAGGGATATATCAGCATGGTGCTTGAGGGCGACGCTGGTAAAATCACGCCGATGCAAAAGCGGCTGCTTGGCGAGGCGTTCGTCAGTAGCGAGCGTATGGTGCATCTGATTGGTGACTTTCTGAATGTCTCACGGCTTCAAACGGGCAGGTTCGTGCTTGACCAATCGCTTATAAACCTCGCCGATCTCGTCGAAGAAGAGGTTGATGGCCTTAAGGCGACCGCGAAAGCGCGCTCTTTACGTCTTCAGTACCGAAAACCAGCTAATATCCCATCGCTGTACATCGACGGGGGCAAAATCCATCAGGTCATCATGAACTTCATCGACAACGCGATTTACTACTCCATGGAAGATACGGCCATAACCGTCAAAGTCGGTCTGGAGGGTGGCTATGTGGTATTCACGGTGAAGGACACCGGTATCGGCGTGCCCGAGGAGGAGCAGGCGCAGCTGTTCACGAAGTTCTTTAGGGCCACCAACGCCCGCAGACAGCGCCCAGACGGCACGGGTATCGGGCTGTATCTCGCGAGGAAGGTCATCGATGCGCACAGTGGCACGATGGTATTCGAATCGAAGGAAGGCAAGGGGAGTACGTTTGGTTTTCGCCTGCCAATAAAAAAGCTCAGCGAGAATCCAGCTGAGGCACCAAGCGAAGAATAAAAAACAAATCAGATTATTACAAAAGGTGTGTCAGCCCGGGCCGACTCGTAGAGCGTAGCTCGATACGAAGTCGGCCCTTAGGGCTTGCATGACTACGGGTGCGGTGGTGTTCCCATCGGCTCATCCGGTGGGTTGACGACCGCCGGATGCGTCGGCTCCGTCGTGGCCTGAGGCCCGTCGTTATTCCCGCCGCTACCCCCACCGAAGAGGAGAGAGAACGAGAGAATCGTCAGCACGAGGATGAACCCGAGGTTCGTCCACTTGGCCGGCACCGGGTTCAACGCGAGGTTCACCAGCACGAGGATGATGGACAGGAAAATCGCGAAGCCGCCGAAGGGCGTATTGAAAAGGACGGCTGCAGCGACCGCCGCGACAAGCGTGGCGAGCTGCACCCAGCCTTCCTTCGTCTTCATCCTTGCCTTCAGGCGGCCGATGCGAGACGGGTCACCCTCCTCGATGGTCTCCTTGACCTCGAGTTCGAGCTCATCGAGCTCATCGAGCTTTGCGTCGATGACGCCCGACGCCGCCTCTGCCGTCTGCAGGGCGGCTTCGACCGCGTTCCAGTTCCTGGCGCGGACCGCCTTGTTGGCGTCCGTCTGCGCCCGGCTGATTGCCGCGGCGGCTGCCTTGACGGCCTCCGCCAGGTCCTTGGAACCGTTGGCCAGGTTGATGGCGGTCTTGACGCCGCTCTTCTTGGCCAACGCCCGGATCTCGAGGCCCTTCTTGCGGGCCGCGTCGACCGACTTCTTCGCATTCGGTGCGAGCGAAGCGATCTTCTTGACCTTATCCGCCGCCTCCACGGCGGGGTCCGACTGCTTCGTCGGGCTGGCCGTGGTCGCCGCCTTCGTCGTGGTTGGCTTTGGCGCCGGCGTTTCGTGACGCTTGGCGGCGGCACGAAGAAGTGAGACGAACTTGGCGTCCGTGCCGTCCGGCATCGCACCGGCACCCGCCGGCCAGGCATCCTTGAACGCCTGTGCCGGGCTGAAGCCGCCGCTCGAAGCGGCAGCCCACACGGCCTTTGCGACCGTCGACTGCTGGGCGTTATCCAGCAGCCCGACGGTGCTCTTCTCGACAGACAAAAGAACATCGGTTTCCTTGATGCGCATTCCTGCACCCCTTTCACGGGATATATTTGAACGCAGTTGGCGACTTGCCAACCACACCAACGTACTGTAGTCATGCGTGTGACTGCGTGGGGAACTTCCCCTTGCGCAGTGCCGCGAACTGCGGCTCACTATGCACGCTTCGCATGCACAAAGAGCCGCAGTACGCGGCAAAGTCACATATTCTGTAACAATCTGATTTGTTAATGGGCAATACGACCGCTCGTTTGTAGCCAAGGGCGGGTATGGCTGCATATTACCATAAAATGCTAAAAAAGTCAATATTATAGCATAAGTAATTACATAATTACCAAGAAAAATATCCATCACGCTGGATGGATATTTTTCTTGGTGATCCCACGGAGAGTCGAACTCCGGTTGCCAGGATGAAAACCTGGTGTCCTAACCACTAGACGATGGGACCGTAGTATTTAACTTGGTAATTGTAGCAAAAAAACTGCGTTCAGACAAGGCATTGACAGTAGTGGGCTTGCTCGTCAGCATATACACATATATGGAAGTGAAGCAGACTTAAGGCGTGGGGAGAGTGGCCGCGGGGCCAGGGGCGACCCTTAGATGGGCCGCCCCTGGTGTGTGGGAATCAGTCCACCACGACGACGGCCGTGCAGGTCGAATCGACCTCGAAGGGCCGACTGTTATCCTGCACCTCGAAGGTGAGGGTGGCCGACGCCGTGTAGGTGCCCGGTCCGTCGTACTGGTGCCGGTGCGCCTGTTCGGCAGGCGACACGGTTTTCGAGGTGCCGTCGCCGTGATTGTACGTGATCGCCTTGAGTGTCGCAGCCGCGTAGGCGGTGTAGTCGACACGGTACTGGACCGTGTTATCCTCCCCCTCTACCGCCTTTGGCGACAGGCTGTCGCACTCGTAAACGGGGTAGGGGTGCCCCTCCTCGCTTTTGACGACAGTTTCCGGCTCCGCGACTTCGGCCGAGGAACAGGCACTGAGCAGCACTGCGAAAATGACCCACGAAAGGAAAGTAACGATGTTCATGTGACACCTCTGTTTCTTAGGCCGGAAGGCCCGCTAGAAGGGTAGTCGAGGTACGTTCCACTTGCTTAAGTCTGCTTTTAAGGTACTTGGAGCAGACCGTTTGAATGGAATCCTCGACAAGACAGTAGTATATTAACATATTAACATAAAAATGTCAATGATAAGAGAGTCGTGTTCTCGTTTATACTAAGGAGCATGGTAGATGTGCCGAAACAGCAGCTCCGCGGTGTCAACTTGGGCGGATGGCTTGTTTTGGAGCGGTGGATCACGCCGTCGCTGTTTGATGGGGTGAGCGCTCAGGATGAGTATTCGTTCATGAGAGCACCCGATGCGGCCGAGAAAATAAAATGGCATAGGCGTACATTCATGACCGAGGATGACTTTCGTTGGCTGCATAATAATGGCGTGAACGCGGTACGTATTCCGGTCGGTCATTGGCTTTTTGAAAACGACGATCCGTTTACTGCTACCGTTTCTCATTTGGACTGGGCGATGGGAATGGCGGAACGATACCATCTCAACGTACTCATCGACCTGCACGCGGCTAAGGGTTCACAGAATGGCAAGGATCATAGTGGCCGGATAGGCAAGGTGGAATGGTTTTCAAGAAGGGATTATCAGGAAGAGACCATCACACTGCTGAAGAATATCGCTCATAGATATAAAAACAGCCCGGCGCTATGGGGTATCGAACTCCTTAACGAGCCGCAACTGAGCCCTAAGAACTACTTCGTGTTAAAACGGTTTTATGCACGCGCTTACAGGGAGCTGTCGCCCGAGCTAAGACCCGATACGAATATTGTCTATAGCGACGCCTTTTCGCCAAGACTTTTTTCTGGCGTGGTCAAGTCGAATGAAGGCCATCCGGCCGTCATGGATGTACACTGGTACCAATCCGGAAAAACGAATCTGGGGAAGTACTTTAAAAAGCTTGCAGGGCGCCCAGGCGAGATCGGCCGCCTACAGAGGAAACAGCCGGTCATCGTGGGTGAGTGGAGTGGCATGCTGTCGGAAAGGACGCTCGCTGGCCACTCGGAAATAGGGCAGGAACATCTTAAAAAGCGCCATATCGAAAAACAGCTTGAAAGCTACAGCCAGGCACTTGGTTGGTTTTACTGGACCTACAAGACCGAGGAGGGCGGCGTATGGGATTTTCGCGAGCAAGTCGAAAGCGGTAACCTTTTACTCTCCTCGGCGCCGGTGCTAGACTAAAGTATATGAGTATTTTTAAACGAACAAAAATCTTAGCGACACTTGGCCCAGCCACGAACAGCGAGGCTATGGTGGAAGAGCTGATGCGTGCCGGCGTGAACGGTTTTCGGCTGAACTTCAGTCACGGCAGCCACGATGAGCGCAATGAGCAAATCAAATGGGTCCGGGCTGGTAGCAAAAAAACTGGTAAACCGGTGGCAGTTCTGCAGGATCTTCAGGGGCCAAAGATCCGTCTTGGCACGCTTAAGAAAAACACGCCCGTTGCTGCCGGCGATGAGCTGGTGCTTGACTATAAGGCGGAGCATGACGACCTCACGCTTCCACTGCAGTACAATCTCGCTGAAAAAGTGAAACCGGGCGAAATGCTCTATATTTTTGATGGCAAGATCCAGACAGTCGTGACTGAGATCATGAGTGAGACTGCCATCAGGGTTCGCGTCAAAAATGACGGCGTGCTGATGTCAAGGAAAGGCATTAATCTGCCCGATACCGATTTTGGTGGCGATATCATCACCAAAAAAGACGTGCAGGACATCGAATACGGCGCCAAGCAGGATATCGATTACGTAGCGCTCAGTTTCGTACAGTCAGCCGATGATATTCACTCGCTCAGGCAGATGCTCGTCAGTCTTGGTTCGACGGCTCAGATCATCTCGAAGATCGAAACCAAAGCGGCGATCGCTCCGAAGACGCTTGAAGAAATCGTGAAGGCAAGCGACGGCGTGATGGTGGCGCGTGGCGACCTCGCGGTCGAGGCCGGTGCCGAAGTCGTGCCAATTGTCCAGCGCCGCATTATCGGCCTCTGCCGTAAATACGGCAAGCTTAGCATCGTGGCGACACAGATGATGGCCAGCATGGTCGATTCGCCACAACCGACCAGGGCAGAAGTAGGCGATGTCGCGACGGCAGTGATTCAGGGCGCCGATGTCGTGATGTTAAGCGATGAAACCGCCAACGGCAACTATCCAATCGAAACTGTCACGGCTATGAAAAAGGCGATTCTTTATACCCAGGAAAACAGTAAGGTTTCGCCGGCCGAAGAGGTGCAAAGCGAACACGCGCAGAGAGACGCGATCGCGGCTGCGGCCGTGTCCCTGGCTGAACATCTAAAGGTAGACGCGATTGTCGCCGAGACAAAGTCGGGCGCTACGGCCATCAATATCGCAGCTCATCGTCCCAATGTACGTATCATAAGCGTGTCTAGCGAGAAAAGAGCGGCACAACAACTGGCGCTGAGTTATGCGAACAGGAGCTTCGTGCGGCCAGACGGTGAGACTGCGGGCCTCAGCCTAGCGAATGAGCTGAACGCTCAAAAGTTTTTCGGTGACAAACAAAAAGTCCGTGTCGTCATCGTCAGCGGACGGCAGCCAGGTCTTGTCGGCGCCACAGATACGATTCGTGTGCGCATGCTAGAATAGCTAAAGAAAAGGGTGGGTATGACATTTTATAAACAAACGATTAAAACTGTGCCGATTGATGGCGCCACGGTCCTCTTGCGGGCTGATTACAACGTTCCCCTAGAGGAAGACGGGACGATCGCGGATGACTTTCGGATTCGTGCGAGCCTTCCGACGATAC
>CBFGYC010000016.1:0-11985 GCA_965652985.1 uncultured bacterium
GAATTCATCCGGACGCTCGCGGCGTACTGTAACGTTTCAAAAGAAAACATCGGCTTCCTATTTGACACTTACGTCGCAAAAAATGGGGAAGAGCGCACCATGGCGGATGCGCTCGATGCTGCCGTTGACTGGATAATAACCAGACTACAAAGCAACTCCGAAGGAATACTCGAATACAAATCTGTCTTACCACGCGGCATTGAAAACCAGGTATGGAAAGATTCGCCAGATGCCTACCATCACAGCGATGGCACGATTGCGAATCATTCGTCAGGCATCGCGTCGATCGAGGTGCAGACGACAGCCTACGACGCGCTCCTTGATGCGGCGCTTCTCTACGAAGATCACCTTGGAAAGCCAGAATTCGCCTATTCGCTCCGCGAACAGGCTGAAGAGCTGCGCAACACTATCCTTAATGAGTTTTGGACAGATGAGAAAGGTGGCTATTTCGTACTTGGTACAGACCGCGACGAACTTGGAAATTTGCGACAGCTAAAAATCAGGACCTCAAACATGGGCCATACTTTAAATTCTCGTTTGCTTGAAGGCGACGATCCTTACATCACCGATCGAAGACAATCGATCGTCCGTCAAATTCTCTCGCCCGAACTTTTATGTGCGAGCGGGGTGCGTACGCTCGCGAGCGACGAAGTCCGCTTTCGAGCAGGCGCCTACCACAATGGCAGCGTGTGGTTATGGGACACGCACCATATCGCGAAAGGCCTCCGTCGTCATGGGTTTTACGAAGACGCCGACGACCTCGATCGTCGGATACTCGAGGTCATTGATGAGACTCGGATATTCCCAGAATACGTACGGGGCGATTTTGAAGAACGAGCCAGCATCAACACCCGTACGATTAACGTGTGGGATGAAGCACATCAGCGAATCAATAAAATCGAACAACCGCCGCAGGAAGTACAGGCCTGGACCGTCGCAGCGATTCTTGCCGTTAAAAAGCGGCTTGAGCGCCGCGGTATATTCAATAACTACTAAACACGCGGCGTGTCTTCATTCATAAGGGCCGCAGCGACACCATTTGTCCAGCCAAAGCCGTCTTGCAATGGATATTCACCGCCACCGCCACCTCTTTTGCCTTCCGTGACATCATATTTCTCGACGAACTTCGCGCTCTTATGAAAAACCGAAAGGTTAGTGTCGAGCCAACGGCGCTTTATTGTTTCAGCCAATTCATAGTAGCCGTAATTCCTTAAGCCTTCGATTGCTACCCAATGGAGGGGTGCCCATCCGTTCGGTGCATCCCATTGCTGTCCCGTTACATGCAGTGTCGTCACTAAGCCACCGGGTAGCAAGAAATCTTTTTCCAGGCGCGCGGCAACACTTGCTGCCTGTTTTGGCGTGGCAATCTTTGTGAAGAGCGGGAATACACCAGCAAGCGTCAAACGGCTACTCGCCTTTTTCGAACGTGCATTATAGTCGACAAAAAATTGGTCTTCTTTGTTCCAGCAGTATTTCCGAATTGATTCCTGACGGTGCTCCGCAAGCTTATGGAAGCGCTTGGCGAGCAGGGGCTGGAGTACGTATCGATACGCTTCAGCGATGGTCGTTTCAAGTTGGTACAGAAGACTGTTAAGATCGACTGGAACGAAGTCCGTAGTATGCACAGTGCGGATATCATGCGGATTCTCAAACCACCGCGAGCTGAAATCCCAGCCAGATTCCGCGCCTGCCCTAAGGTCCAAGAAGAGTTGTTCCGGATCACGCTCGAAGCCTACCGATGTCTCGGTGTCTTCACGAAGCGACTCCGGGCGCGGGGTCGTTTTGTTGTCGTAGTAGCGATTCATCACATGACCATCTGGCATCTCTACGACACGCGAATAGGCTTTATACGATTCTTTTTTCGCAAGTGAACGGCGGTGCTTCGTCCAAAAATGGTATTCCATGAGCATGTATGGCAGGTACTCGACGTACGTGCGCCCCCTACCCTTGTGCGCAGCCAGCAGCTTGACCATCAAGGCGAATGTTGGCGGTTGTGAACGACTCAAAAAATACGTACGATTCGCAGTCGGGATAAAGCCGAACTTACGAATCATATGTGCGCAGTTTTTGAGCATTCCCTCGATCATATCCCAGCGATCATCAACAGCGAGGCCAAGCATGATGAAATAGCTGTCCCAATAAAACTGCTCCGTAAAACGACCGCCCGGCACGATATACGGATTCGGCAATGCAATCAGCGAGCCGCGGTCGCGGCGGTTCTTACGTTCTAGATGCTCCCATAAATCAGTGATGTGCTCACGAGGAGTCGCTCCTGATTTTGGCGTGAACTGCGTATCGTAGGCGCTGTATTTATAGAAGTGTAGCGATAGAAACTCTCGAAGATTGAAATTTGGATCGTTCCTGACAAGCAGATATTCCTTTTGGATTTGCTCCATTCGCTTCCTCGGAATAAGGTCGGCAAAAATCTTGCCATCGCCGTAGACACCCGATTTTTGAACGTCGCGAAAAAGCTCACCGAGCGCTTCGTCGGGGCTTTTTGGTGTCGCGAGTAAACCGCCGGCGGTAGCGACGAACGTTGATTTTATTTTATCTTCTTTTGGTATTTTCATAGGAGAACCCAGTGTGGTGTTCCCTTTAGTATATAGCCAATGAGTAGTGGCCGCAATATGCTTATGACGAACTACGTTTTGGCGGCGCGTCGGCGCTCGTTCGGGTCAAGATAGCGCTTTCTAAGACGAAGATTTTTCGGCGTCACCTCAAGCAATTCGTCGTCTTCGATGAAATCAATACACTGTTCGAGGCTGAACTCCGTAAACGGTGTCAGCTGGACAGCACCGTCACTTGACTTCGAGCGCATGTTCGTGAGCTGCTTAGCGCGGCAGACGTTAATCTCAAGATCGTCTTGTCGATTATAAATACCGACGATCATACCAGGATACACCTCAACGCCAGGGCCGACCAATAACTCGCCACGGGCCTCGGCCGCTTGCAGCGCATAAGGAGTAGTCGTGCCGGCTTCAAAGGCGACGAGGGCCCCGTTTCGGGATTTTGGCAGTTTACCGGTAAGTGGCTGATAGCCGTATGGCAAGCTGTTCATGATAACCGTACCCTTTGTCTGGGTAAGGAGGATGTTGCGTAGACCAATCAACGCGCGCGTCGGTAGGATGTAATCCATCCGTGTCGTGCCACTGCTGGTTTGCTCCTGCCCACGCATTTCTGCCCGGCGCGTGCCGAGCTCCTGAGAAACAGCGCCGACATATTCTGGAGCGACTTCGATGAATAATTCTTCGACCGGCTCCTTAGCTACACCATCTTCGGTTATCGTGACGACTTGTGGTCGACCGGTTTCGAATTCAAAGCCTTCGCGGCGCATTGTCTCAATAAGGACACTGAGGTGCAGTTCACCGCGACCACTGACCGTAAAACCGATATTAGTTTCTTCGACACGGAGACTGACATTCGTCTCAAGCTCTTTTCGTAGGCGGTCACCAATTTGTCGGCTCGTCGTGAATTCACCTTCTTTCCCCTTCATCGGGCTAGTGTTTGGGCCAACGTACATACTCAGTGTCGGTGCTTCAATATCAATCGTTGGTAGCGCCTCGGGGTTCTCTTTGTCAGCGATCGTCTCGCCGATATGCGCGTCACCGATTCCAACGAGCGCCACGATATCACCGGCACCAGCCTGGTCGATTTCTTCTTTGATGAGACCACGATAACCGAACAGTTTTTCGATTTTACTTGCAACCACGCTGCCGTCACGCTTGATCAGCGCTACTGGCCCGCGCTTAGCCGTGCCCCTGGTGATACGGCCGATGGCGTATTTACCCAAGAATGAATCGTATTGGAGGCTCGTTACTAACATCTGGAACGGCCCTTCGGTTTCAACCGTTGGTGCAGGAATATCACCAACAATCGCCTCGAATACAGGTGTTAGGTCGGCATGCTCACTTGGATTATCTGGTACACTCTTCCACGCTTTACCCTCGCGGCCAATCGCGTAGTAAATCGGGTAATGGAGCTGTGAGTCATCGGTCGCAAGTTCCAAGAATAGGTCTGCGAGCTCATCCTCGACCTCATCAATCCGCCGAGCTGGCTTATCGATTTTGTTTATCACCACGACAGGCTTCAAGCCAAGCTCGAGTGCCTTGCTAAGAACGAATTTGGTCTGCGGCATCGGGCCTTCCTGGGCATCTACGATCAAAAGAACACCGTCCGCCATATTAAGGGTGCGTTCTACCTCACCAGAAAAATCTGCGTGTCCTGGCGTGTCGATGACATTGATTTTGTGCTCGCCGTAGTAAATGCTGGTTTGCTTGGCAGTAATAGTAATGCCGCGCTCATGCTCTTGATCGCCCGAATCCATGATGAGCTCTTGCTGCATCTCGGCTTGATTATCACGAAACGTATTGCTCTGCTTTAAAAGACCATCAAGCAGTGTGGTCTTGCCATGGTCGACATGCGCGATAATAGCGACATTGCGAATATTCTTTGCGTCTTTCATAAATAAATCAGTCCCGTTCTACGGGACGTTCCTTATCTATAATCATAGCATTTTATCTTCTCTTTCTCAAGCATTTTATTTTTAAACATTGAAATATTTAAATATATTGATATTATAGATATATGGACCGAAACCAATCAGTCGAGATATTAAAAGCACTCGCCGATGAAAACCGGCTGGCTATCGTGCGCAAAATCGCACAGGATACGGCACCAACGCCTGGCTGCGAGCTATCTTCTGCGTGCACGCAGCAGTTATCGCAACCGACGATGAGCCACCATGTCAACAAGCTCGTTGAGGCCGGTGTTCTTGGGGTAAAAAAACAAGGCACGAAAAAGATATATACCTTGCAGTGCGACACGCTCGAATCGATTGGCATTGACGTCACAAAACTGTAACCATTAAAAGAGCAAGGGGAGAAACCATTTTATGGCAAGTATTTTAGTAGTGTCCGGAAGCGTACGACCAAACAGCGTGAACGAGAAGATCATGCCTCTAGTCATCAACCAACTAGAAGCGAAAGGAGCGAACGTCAGCGTCGCAGACCTAAAAGAACTCGAAATGCCGTTTTATGACTTCCCCACCCCGTCAATCAGCCCCGATTTCAAACCGACTAATGAGACTGTTTTAAAGTGGACGGAGATGGTCGATCAAGCCGATGGCGTCGTATTGGTGACTCCTGAATACAACCACACCATGAACCCTCTACAGCTAAACGCGATCGACTGGATTGGGAAAGAATGGAACGATAAGCCAGTGGCACTTGTTGGGTACGGCTGGAGTGGAGGCGCTCGTGCGCACGTAACAGCCCGTGAAGTTCTGGCAAATAGTGGACTCCAGGCGAAGGTAGGCGAGAGACAAGCCAATCTGGCTTTCAAGAAAGACATCGAGACCGACGGCAGCATCCTTGAAGAGGCAGCCGTATCCGAAAAAATCGGCGATGCTCTTGACGAACTACTTGAGACAGCGAAGTAAGTAATACAACCCAAAGAAAAATCCCGCCTATAAGCGGGATTTTTCTTTGGTGGAGATAGAGGGACTCGAACCCTCGACCTCTTCCATGCCATGGAAGCGCTCTAGCCAACTGAGCTATATCCCCATTTCAGGAAGGGCCAACCCTTCCGCTGCGTTTTCGAAATGAATTCAAAAACTTGCCCCTTCCCCTAAAGCCGATACTTACGTATCGGTTCAACTAAACTATAGCAAAGACTCACCTAGTTTTCCAGAGGTGAGTCTTCTAGCTGCTACGCGCCCACCCAGGGGCACGGGCTGTTTGTTTTAAAAATTTTTATTTTTAACCGCCAGAGGTGCCCCTCTGAGCGTACCAGCTTACGCTTAGTATGCTCTTAAATCCTTAGGATTACAAGTTATGCTAGCTTCTTTATTGAAAATATGCTTAAATAGCAGTGTTCAGAAGCACGCGAAGTCAGCGCTTGAGCGAGTATATCTCATCGATCACTCTTTCTTGTCTACATCGCTACAGGTCGATCTGAAGAAGTAGTAACAAGAAAAGAGTACATATTACGACAATGCAGAAGCAAAATCTTTTCATTGGTAGCCTAGCATACGCTACTACCGATGACAGTCTACGAGCTTTCTTTGAGCAAGTTGGCCCAGTCGCAAGCGCTCGTGTTATCACTGATCGTGATACCGGCCGCAGCAAGGGCTTTGGATTTGTTGAATTCGAGAACGATGAAGACAACCAAAAAGCAATCGACCAACTTGATGGCAAGGAACTTGATGGTCGCACCATTAGCGTCGGTTTGGCACGTCCTAAAGAGGACCGACCACGCCGCGATTTCAATGGTGGCGGCGACCGCGGTGGTGACCGTGGCAACGGCGGCGGATCATTCCGTCAGCGCAGTTGGTAAGGGAAGGCTCCGCCCTCCCGGTTATCCAGCGAAATAAATTCGCAGGATAACCTCCCATCCACTAAAGGAAAAGGAAGAGCTTTGCTCTTCCTTTTGCGTTGAAGTGCATTTTAAACGAAGCACCTCCTCACTAAAGCTCAGCCTACCGGCTTCGTGCCTACGGCTGGGCTTTTTTGATTTTATATTTGACTTTCGAACATAGTATAAAACTCACCTCTTCGCTCAATGAGCTCCTTCGAGGTTCCCTGCTCAACGATCTGACCGTCTTTTAACATGTATATCCTGTCGGCTTTTTCGACGGTAGTAAGGCGGTGGGAAATAGTAATGATCGTTTTATCACTTTGGGTAAAAAGATGCTTGAAAATATTGGCCTCGGCGAGTGCATCGATCGCACTCGTTGGCTCGTCAAGAATGACGATAGGACTATCCCTATAAAAATTGCGTGCAAGCGCAAGCCGTTGATATTGACCGCCACTTAGTTCCGTCGCGCTCGCCTCGTCGTTATCTTCTGCCATCCAACGCTCAGTATAGGTATCGAGTCCATGCTTCAGTCCTTTCACGACACCATCAAACTGAGCCGCCGCTATAGCCTGGTGTACCGCTTCATCGGTGGGTCGCTTCCCTGTTCGCCCCAGGGTAATATTTTCACGAATCGTCGCGAAGTAATAGTTCACGAAATCCTGACCAAGAAGTGCGATATACTCGTGCCAGGACGAGGCGTCTACCTTATGTAAAGGTACATCATCAACCCGAATTTCACCTTTCGTTGGATGATACAACCCCAGAATGAGCTTTACAAGCGTGCTCTTACCGGCACCGTTTTCTCCGACAATTGCTATTCGCTGTCCTTTTGAAATCGATATTGATACGTCTCGAAGTACCTGCTTCTCTGTTTTGGGGTAAGCAAACGAAACGGAATCCAAGGTAATCGTCGAAGGTTCACGTTCAAGGCGAATTTGCCCGTCTTCAACCGCCTCTAGCTCCATGAAATTTTGGTAGTCGACTATATTTGCCAAGTCTTGGTCTATCCTGCCGAGTTGACTAGCAAGGCTTCCTGTTTGACCAATCGCACGCCCCACCATTTGCTGCACATAGAGAAACTGACCGACCGGCTGCGAACGATCAATAATTTGAAATACGACCCACACGAGTGCCCCAAGCTCGACGATAGACTCACCGATATCAGCCGCCAATCTCAGCCACACAGTCCTCAACTCCAACTGAAGGCGCTCTTTTTCATCCTGGTCTCTTAGCTTTGCGCGTACTTGTATGAGGTGTTTTACGACGCCGTAAACCCGAAGCTCCGCGATATTGCGAGGACTGTTGATCACGCCGCCAATGTTATACATGCGCCGTCTATTCGTTATATTCCCTTCCCAATGCTCAGCCTGCTTTCTGGCTAGTCCGATTTGAATGACGATTCCGGGCAAAATCGCTACAAGAACCGCGAGCGCAAGCCAAGGTGAGATAAAGCTCAGTGCGATCAAAGAGCCTACCGCGCCGACCAAAGAAGTTATCATGCCACCGATAGTCTCGAATATATAGTTGAAGAAATAACTGAAACGTTTCGCCTTTTCATGAAGGTCAATGACCTCCTTGTCATCGTACAAGGCAAACGGTAGGGACGTAAACTGCACTGTCATCCTATCCTCGACTGTCGTCTCTATGACGTAGCGGGTCTTTTGAGTGATGAAACCACTCACGCTGTTCCAGGCCAGTGTCACAAGACCAAGACCGGCCGTGACAAAAACATACAGTAGCGCATCATCACCCGCTCCGTCCTGGCCAGCATAGGCATTAGTGAGAGCGGTCGTCGTAAGTGCCGCGAAATAGGTCGTTGCAATCGGTAGTGACGCTTGAATGACACTATCAATGATACGCACGATACCTGCGCTTGGTGCGATCTTGAATGATTCTCGACCAACTTTTGTAATAGCGACAAAATATTGCCACAAACTAAGCTTCTGCTTCTTAGCCATATTGTTTTCAGTATAGCAAAGGAATCTGGAATATTTTAAGAAGTTCTATTTTCTAGAAATGCACGAACCTCATCGACGGCTCGTACTTCTCGATATACTTCCTGATACTCATGAGCTGAGAGTTCCGCGCGCGTCCTTCCCTCATGGCCATCAGGCGCAAAGATTGCATCCGTACCAAACGCGCCTGTCTCTGGGTTTGTCGTCCTCGGGTGGTCAACGACTTCGCCGTGAAGCTCGCCAGAGAATATCATGAGCGTTTCACCGTCGAAGTAACCTATATAGCCCTTTTGCGTCATGCGCCTGGTCGGTAAAGCATCGGCAATCCGACATAGCTTCTCAAGGCCGTCCTCCGCGTCGATAAAAAACTTTATGAATGGTCCCGGCAAACCACTATAATCATCAAACCACACCGAGAAATCATCTACCAATACCGGCTTTTTGATCTTCTCGTAGGCTTGGCGCACTTTGTGTTCGATGATCTCCTCTGAGCTTTTTGACTGAATTTCATCAAGATCAAGCTTTACGTGCGGCACTTCAAATCCCATTTGCTCTGAAAGGTGAGCTGCTTTGTGCGCGTTTCCAGTAATGAACGTTACGTTACTCATCAATTTTCTCAAATCTCGGCTTCACTTCGCCGTTTAATTCAACTGCTTCCAAGAACATGGCATACGGCCGCGCAAAAAGTTCGTACTCGCTATCATAGAGCGGGCGATAAATCACTAATGGCTCCTCGGTCTCAGTCTGTAGTGCCACGCCCAGCACTTCATATAAGTGGCCTTTTTTATTGTGACGATACGTGCCTTTTCTTATCTTAGGTAAATCACTCACCGACCACCTCCGGGTATTTTTCTGGCGCTCGCCTGCAATACTGCGCCCACTGATCATTTTCGTCAGGTATTGTTACTGTATCGATATATTCGCCATTCAAAAAACCACCCTTACGACCGGTTTTCTTCGCTATAACCGCAGCTACATCTTCTTTCGCTATTTCCATGACTGCACATAAGTCATCAACTATCTGCTGCACATCACCAATTTCTTCTATAAGCTCTTCTCTGCCAAGTGCGCCATCTACTTCATCGGCTTCTTCTCGTAACTTTTCAATCAACTTCACGCGCAGCTCATCTTTAGAGAGTCGACGACCTTTTACGGTATGACCCTTCTCGCGGTGCCAGACCGGTATGTTATTGCGTACAAGCTTGGCATATTTAAATGTCGGCATATGTTATCCTTTCAGTTCCACCTTCGCGCTTCCTTTGTAGATGCTTTTCGTTCTAGTATACGCTTCGATTTCATATTTATTATTACGATAACCATACCTTATTGATTGATAAAAGTATAGAAAGGGATGAATAAAAGGCTCCCTATAATACTGCTCAACGTGGACTAATTCATGATCAATATCGTTATTCTCTAGTTTTGGGCCGCAAAGAATAATCGAGCCCGCCGTAGCTGCTCGAACGCCCTTAGTGCGCTTCCACCAGAAACTTCGAACCGATATAATGAGTGCGAAAGGCCTACGATGGAACCGAGCGCCAGTTGGAATCGATATCGTTGCAGCACAGAGCGCGAGCAAGCTCCACACTCCACTTAGTGCTATAGGAATCATAGCGAATCAAGTATCCGCCTTAGATAAGTATCGACATATTCTTGGTCGAGTATTTCGGGTAACGTCATCCATTGAAATGCGTCATGCTCATCACTTAGCGAGACATCTCCCTCTGCAGCACCGACGTATGTAAGACGCACGACATGGAGATTTTTTTCAGTCGCGAAGATATCTTGCGCATGCAATAATCGCTCACCTTCACTCACATCTAGCGATACTTCCTCTTTGACCTCGCGCACTAATGCCTCGTGTAGTGTTTCATCGTCTTCGATCCTGCCTCCGGGTATATCCCACTTCTGTGGACCTGGCTTAAAGCTTTGGGAGCGCCTGATAAATAAATACTTATCGCCTCTTTCGATCAACAGCTTAACACCTACCTGTAGCTTCATAGTAACTCCAAGAAGTCTTTCTCATTAATAATTTTCGTGCCGTACTGTTCGGCTTTTTTCAATTTGCTCGCTCCGACTTTTCCGCCAGCCACTAGGTAGTGAGTATCCTTAGCAACAGCAGACTGGAATGTGCCTCCTAGGCCACGTATTTTATCCGCCGCTGCGTCGCGACCCATGCTCTCTAGGGTACCAGTGACAACGAAGTTCTTCCCGGCGAGTTTTCCTTGTTTCTTTTCAAAGTGCGGCCTTACCCCAAGCTCGACAAATTTCTCTATCAGCTGGATATTATCCTCATCCGCGAACCATGCGGCGACGCTTTCCGCTACGACGACGCCGATACCATCAACCGCTTTTAGTTCATCAATCGTCGCGTGCATGAGCGAATCAAGGCTTTCGAATCTACCGGCAAGATCGATAGCTGTCTGCGTACCGACGTGCCGGATACCGAGGCCATAGATAAAACGCTCAAGCGCTGGCTGTTTTTTCTCAGCGATCGCGGCGATCAATTTCTCAGCGGAAATCTTGGCGAAACGATCAAGCGCCAGCACATCTTCAAAAGTCAACGCGTAAATATCGGCCAGATCTTTTACCAGCCCGGCGTCCACTAGCGCCACGACATTTTTCTCACCGAGGGTATCGATATCAAGTGCGCCTTTGCTCGCGAAGTGCTGCAACGAGCGCTTCAGTATGATATCACCCGTAAGGCCCTTCGCCCGGTACACGACTTCACCTTCAGGGCGGAAAAATTCAAGCTCGGGGTACTGCCTAGCTAGCTCTTCTTCATAATCAATCGGCTCGGAAGCCTTCGGTCGCAGCTCGGTCAGCACACTTTGGACTTGAGGGATGATATCTCCGGCCTTAAAGATGATCACCGTATCTCCACGCCGCACGTCAAGCCTTGCGATCTCGTCAGCATTATGCAGGCTAGCATGCTGTACGGTCGTACCGGCGACCTGCACTGGATCAAATACCGCCACCGGCGTGGCGGCGCCGGTTCTACCGATTGAAATGACGATATCTTTCACCACGGTGGTTGCTTCTTCAGCGGCGAATTTGAAAGCGACAGCAGCGCGCGGTGTTTTACCCACGATTCCTAACTCTTCAAATTGCTCACGGTCATTCAGTTTGACGACAGCTCCGTCAGTATTGAATCTCAAATCGTGACGAGTTTCATCCAGCTCCGAGACGAATCGCATGATTTCGTCGATACCGGTCACGACTTTGGTCTGCCTGCTGGTTTCTATGCCAAGTTCGTTCATGACCATGTACCCGTAAGCGACCGTTGGCACGTCATCAATCGAGTCTCTTATAACGTCATAACCTATGAAATGCAGAGGGCGTTCACTCACAAGTCCGGGGTCCAGCTGGCGAATCGTACCGGCGGCTAAATTCCGAGGATTCTTGAATAGTGGCTTGCCCTGTTTTGCCTGCCGCTCATTAAGCGCATTGAACTCATCCCTGTACATGACGATCTCACCACGGATCTCAGTCCTGCCTCTCAAAAAATGTGTGTATTTTTGGTTATCCCGTAGCCTTAAAGGAACATTATTGATGGTGCGCACGTTCATCGTCACGTCTTCACCGATAAGTCCGTCGCCACGGGTCACGGCCTGGCTTAGCACACCGTCCTCGTACACTAACGAGCAAGCAAGCCCATCCATTTTTATGTCACAAA
>CBFGYC010000017.1:0-11675 GCA_965652985.1 uncultured bacterium
CGAAATACATAAAGTCGATTGAGTTCGTCGAGAGTTTCAAGCATATCGGCAAAGGGCGCGGTGGCCAAAGGGAAGACAATGTCTTCTTTGATTGGGAAGCGTCAATATAGGCTGAAAACAAACTGTGACAAAGCAAAAACAACACGTCAAACAAGCCTACTTCGCGCTTTTTATCGCCACCCTGACACTGACTGTCAATTTCTGGGCATGGTCTTTACTAAGCCCGCTCGGCACAAAGTATGCGGAAGAATTTAATTTAACCCCGTCTTCGCTTTCCTTGCTTTTGGCAGTACCAGTACTCATCGGATCACTTGGCAGAATCGTGCTCGGCGTTGCCTCAGACAAGTTTGGTGGCCGTATGGCATTCGCAGGCGCAAGTATCATGAGCATGCTCGCGGTTACCGCGCTTTCATTCGTCGATTCGTACCCGCAGCTCATTTTCGCAGCCCTCATCCTTGGCATCGGTGGCGCTACGTTCGCGATCGGTATTCCATTTATTAGCGGTTGGTTTCCCCCAGAAAAAAGAGGTTTGGCTTTGGGAGTATATAGCGTTGGCAACATTGGCACCGCAATTTCCGGCTTTTTGACTCCAAGACTAGAAGACGCCATGGGTCGCCAGCCGGCATTCCTGCTCGTGGCTGCGCTACTGCTACTCTGTGCCATACTGTTTTTGAGTAAGGTTAAGAATGCTCCCGGATGGAGGCCAGCCCAGGGCTCGGCGCTTCGCCGATTGGCGGCCGCGTTAAAGGATCCAATAACCAGAGACCTTTCGGCGGTATATATCATAACGTTCGGTGCGTTCGTGGCCTTCGGCGTGTACTTGCCGGTACTGCTAAAAATATCGTACAATCTTTCCTTGACCGATGCAGCGACACGTGCGGCCGGTTTTATCGTCATCGCGACGATCGCGCGACCAATTGGCGGCTGGTTGAGTGACAAAATCGGGGGAAGGCGAGTGATACGGATAGCCTTGATTGCCGTCGCTCTCCTAGCTGGCTTCGTAGCGTTCCAACCCTCTTTGGAAATACAAACGACGATCGCATACTTATCGATGGCATTCGCGCTGGGATGTTGTAACGGTGCGGTCTTTGCGCTGGTGGGAAAGCTGTCAAAACCGGACAATGTCGGTAGCGTTACTGGTGTTGTTGGTGCACTCGGTGGGCTGGGTGGGTTTATCCCGCCGCTTATCCTCGGATTCACGTATCAACGGCTTAATTCGTACTCTCTGGCCTTATCACTTCTCGCTATAAGTGCGCTGGTACTAGCTATATATATCCATTCAAGATTCAATAGCCCAACGTACAGGGTAAAAGGGTAGAAAATGAGTGAATCACTTCCGTGGCACAGGGTACTCGTCCGACACGGCGAAAGCGAAGGCGACATCCGGCGCGAAGCGTATGCGCGCGGCGAAGTTTTTACGATGGTCAAGACTGTCGAAGAAGAGGAGATTACACCACGCGGCGAAGAGCAGTCTCGGTTGAGCGGCCTATGGATACAGGAACACGTCATTGCTCGGCATGGTTTAATGGCGCAGCGCGGTTTTAGAAGCACCGTGGGGTTTTATACGTCGCCTACGTATCGTACGGCCCAGTCAGCGGTCGCTATGGACGTGAGTGATACCTGGCAGAGCGATATCGACCTAAATGAACGCGACCGTGGAAAAATTAAAGGCTGGCCAAAGAAAAGACACGAGGCGGAGTATCCTGAAAGCTATGCAATGATGAAAGAAGACCCGCTCCATTGGTGTCCGCCTGGAGGCGAGTCAATCCTCGGCGTCGCCGAGCGCGCCAGGCGATTCATGGAACATGTCGATGATCACTTTCTTGCGATCATAGTTGGACACCGTGACTGGATGTGGGCAGCTCAAATGGATATCGAACGGTTATCTGAGGAACAGCTGTCTAAGGTAGATACCGATGCAATCAATAACGCCCAGGTCATTTACTATACTAACGTCAATCCCGATGATGGGTGTATCGACCCCGGCGTTATATGGAAACGATCGGCTTGCCCTTGGCTGGGTCAAGATGAAACATCCAAGATCAATCGGTAGTGACTACTGCTCAGTTTGGCTCGGTATTCCATGAATACCTCATGCACCGTCAGCAGCAGCGTGACGAATAGCAGATCCGACAGTAGGGTCGCTCTCAGGAAAGGGAGCGCCATGTAGTAGCACTGCATGAGGCCCGGCACATCAAGGCTATACATACCACTCGAGATCCAGGTGCCGAAATTCGACACCAGGAAGAATACCCCGCTGGTGCCAAAAACCCCCAAGGGAATACGCCAGGCCAGCGACAGGTTCCTGATTAACAATCCGAAACAGGCGACAAGTCCGAAGCTGAGCCATGTCCACTGCATTCCGGGATAGAAACCGATAACGTAGTCGGATATCGCCATGATAGCCATGACTACCAGCAGAGATTTTCGCCAGCCAAGCATCATTCCCACAATGAGAGCGATGGCGCCAATCGGTGCAAAATTGGGAAGATGCGGAAACAAACGCCATGCTATACCGAAGGAAATCAGGCTCAAAACGACAGCGGCTACAGGGTACCTATTTACAGCTTTTGGAACTTCCATTCTATCCAGTCTCCTTCCTCCTGAACATAGTCACCAGCACCTACCTGTGCCATCTCACCATTGACGTAAAAGCTCCAGTATTTGCCATCAGTACCACCTTGGTGTCCTTCGATTGAATCAACCAGCTCACCATATTCACTCTCTGTCGTCAGGACATCGCTCGCCTCATCTTTCAGCTGTTCAAGCGAAGTACTGCCGGGTCTGGCAAGATACGTTATTTCGGTGCGACCGGCTGCTTCGTTTTCGATAAGTTGGCTTTCGACTACAGGCTGCTGGCCTGGTTGGTTGGTGGAAACCGCCCAGGCGCCGAAGCCCAGGGCGACCGCGAGGGCGAGTAGGGCGAAAATCAGTTTGGTTTTTGATTGGTTCATTATATTTCTCCTAAATATTTACATTGCTAAACAAGGCACAGGCCACCGACGCAGGCCATTTCCTTGGCACCGGTAGTATTGTCGGCAGTCTCGTAGCCAGAAAAACTCGTGAAGTCTATCTCGCCAAGCTCTCGGGTGCGTCGCTTGAACTCCGCTTCATCGATAGCCTCATACGGCGCTAGTTCATATACGTGATCGGTACGAGGCAGGAACGAAAGGCCTCCGACGATTTCCCAGTTGTCCAGGACGAACTTTGCAACGTCAAGCCACTCACCGTCACCGACATAAATCGTGACTGACGGGTTGTGCTCAGTGAAGTGGACTTTGAGGCGCTTCCACTCTTCGAGCATCTCTAGAGCTGAAACCTCATCGCTCGTCACCGCTCCGTCCGGAGCCTTGACAGGGAACTCCAGCACGAAGGTCGTCGCGGACTCCTGCGTGCTGCCGACTTCAGGATAACGGGGTATACCCTGGTCAACAGCAAAACGCAGGAGCGGATCATGGGCGCTAATGCGCACGCGGCGGATATAATACTTCGAGAACCACGGGTGCATACCGGAGCCGACGCCGAGCAGCTGGCCTGAATTGCCGTGCGGCTTGACGCAGGTGATGGCGGTCGATGGGTTGGAGCCAAACCTCTTGGCGTATTCGGCATTTGCTTCCACGGCTTCTTTGCGGAGCAGACTCAGATTTTTGTCATTTCGCACAATCTCGTTGTCATAGTAGCCAGTAATCGAGACACCAAGCAGCTGCTCCTCTTCGCAGTTTTTGCGCCATTCGTCACTTAGATATTTGAAGTCGGTCAGCGTCGCCTGATACGTGCCAACGATCGTTGCGAGGCGCATCTTCTTGAGCAGCTCAGGCATAGTATCGTTCGGGCGGACGACGATTGAGGTCAGGTTGCAAAATTGTTTTGAGCGCAGGTAAATCTCGCCACAGGGATTGACGCCGATTTGCTGGATGCCTTTTAGTTTTTTGGCGCGGCGCTTTGGTACTTGGTTTAAAATCTCGCCGCGATTGAATAGTCCGCGCTCGCCGCTACCTGAATTGACAAGCGCGCTCCATTCCTCCAGAAACTCGCCGATACTCGGTTTCGTTTCGTAGACGGCTGAGTTGTTCGCCATCGAACGCTGGCTGTTCTCTAGCCAGAACTTACCTTTTTTGGAGTCACGGATGGCAGCGTCTTTTAGTTCGGATAGGGAGATGAGTGCCGAGCGCCGCACGCCGCCGGCGACAACGATCTCGCCGATCTGACAGATGATATCGTGCAGGTCAAGCGTCGATAGCTTTTCACCTTGGCGTGATAGAATCTTTTCTCGCACCGATTTCATCAGCTTCATGAGCGGCTCTGGACCGGATGCCCGTCCGCCCATGGTTTTTAGTTTGGCACCGGCCGGCCGAACCTTAGAGAAGTCAACCGCGACGTCGTAGCCGCTAGACCAAGCGTTTGCTGCTGCCGCAAAAGCGTCGCACCAGCCCTCGCGGCTATCTTCGACGACGATAGTGTCGAGCTTCTTGCCAGTCTGTTTTTTGATAGTGGGGAACTGGCTGACATTGGCCTCCTCTACAGCGAAGCCGCAGCCAGCGCCGCACATCGATACATACATGATTTCCGCTAGGTCTTGCCACGAGGTCGGCGCAATATAGGCACAGTTATAGGCGGTCACATTGGTAGCGTCAGCCGCGTCTCCCGCCGACCATAGCAGACGCATCGATGGACAGATCTCACGATGTAGAATCGCTTCACGCACCTCGTCGTATTCGTTAGCGGTGAGTTTTTTGCCTAACTTTTTCTTCATGTAGCCCATGAAGCGATCGACTGCCTCCTCCCATGTTTCGCGGCGTCCCTTCTCATCGTTCCAGCGGGCGTAAAATTGGTAGAAAATGAACTGTTGGTACGGTGTTATATTCACGTGTTACCCTCTCTTTTATGTGTGTAGGGTTATGAGTATAGACCGGCCTCAAAATAAAAAATGTGACGGAAGTCACTATACATATAGTGTAATATACAACTTGCTAACGCTATATATGGTATGAGTCGGAAATAGTTATTTTGCCGCGGCGCGAACTTATTACGCCTTCGGCATCAAGCTTTTTGAGCGTCCGGCTGACAGTTTCGCGGGCCAGGCCGGTCTTCACGGCCAAGTCGGTATCAGTGACGGTGATTTCTTTGCCGCCTTCAAAAAAACGGCTCCGCATGATGGCGAGCTCCTGCAAGATTCGATTTTCGGCGCTGCCTTCCATCGCCCTGGCAAGCCTAAGCATCAGTCCGTTGCCACCTCGGCTCATTCGCGCCAGGGCATCGTACACGATATCGGGGTTTCCTTTTAGGAAGTCAACGACGTCCCTCGCTGGTGCGACGTGAACCGTCGTGCCCTCCGTGGCTTCGAAGAAAAAAGGCGAGGGCACATCATTTAAAATACTGGCCAAAGAAATAAACGTCCCGGGTTTATATATATTAAGGGCCAGCTTATTACCGTTTTTTGCGATGTCATACTGCGTCACGAGACCGCTTACGAGATAGTATGCCGCGGGAGAGTCGCCCGCCTGGATGAAAACCTCACCCTTTTTATACATGCGGGTGGGGTAACTACTAAAAAATGTGAGGGTTTTTGATTGTACAGTCATGGCGATTAGGCTACTGATACCATAATAGCAGAAGTCTCAGACGCCAACGTTACGTCACTATCTTGCTTGCAATTAGCCATAGAAATAGGGACGCCCTCTGACCAATATGTTCTAAATTAATACAAGCGGATTCACCCCGCAGGGGTTCGTAAAGTGCCGCGCTGCCACCCCTCCTTAGTCTTCCTTGCCGCTACAGTATTGCTACGTCAAGGTCTTTGGTATCTTCTTTCGGCAGCTCAAATTGGAAGCTGCCGGCATACGGCTCCTGTTGACCGTCTTGTTGCGCCTTATAAAGCCGGGCATATTCCGCTCTAGCTTCTTCTACGAATCTCTTGCCAGAAACGATATCGTGCGCAAGGTTTATTGCGACAAAGTTCATGCTCGTGCCGCCACAGCGTGCCGACAGCTCTCCCTTCGTACGCTCCGCGATAACACTTCCGTCGTAGACTGCAAGCTTTGAGAACATATCGACTGGCACTTTATAGTCAATAAACTGCTCAAGGAAGTCATTGTGGCGGGCAGGGAAGTCATGCGGCACCATTTCATTGACAAGTACGGTGCGCTTCCAGCCGTCACTGGTGTTATACCAAATCAGTCGGGAGCTGGAAAACTCGTCGGGTTCACCGTAATAGTCGATAAGGCGCTTAGCAGATTCCTGTGGTTCTTGCGACCACTTTTCAATAACGTTTCGCAGGTCTTGATTCACCATAAATCCTCTTAGGCTTTCCCAAGTTTGGCTACCAGATCATTCGGTAGGTTGGCCTTTATATCTTCGAGCGCTCCTTTGGAAAAGTTCTTTTCAAGCACTTTCCAAACCGAGCCCACAAGCTTTGGAACGCCTCCGTCTATTTTGTAAGGAATATTATCCTGGATGCGCTGATAAAACTGCTCGGCATTCATTTTGTCAGGCTTGCCAGCTGGCTTCCACCCATCGATAAATACTCCGGCAAGTAGCATTGGCATCTGATTGGCAAACTGCATGGCTTCGTTGACCTGTAGGCGGTCACGCAAAGCATGTAGCACCTCACGCATACTTGCATATGTCTGGCTGCGCCGATTCTGCCAGCCCATCTCTTCTTCCAGCTCATTTAAGATAAGGTCGGTTTTCTGTAGGGTCGTTTCAAATTCCGTAAATTCTCTATCTCCCATAATAGTTAATACCTCCTTTGCTTGGTCACTTATACAGTTAAGCGATAATTGCAAACCATAGCAATTAGATTTCTTACAAACGCCAACATAGTGCCACTTTTTCCTCTCTCCACGTAATAAATTTCACTGTTAATGGAATGGCTTTTTCTTATACTGGCTAAAGCTTTAGGGCGTTACGAATATTCGTTATTGTATGACTTGGGGGGAGATTGATGGGAGCGATGGGAGCAAAGTGCTGGATAATTCCTGAGGGGTATTTGCCTTCGTGGAGCAACGGCAAAGAGCCTCAAATGACGAGCCATGAAAGTATTTCTGTTATTAACACAGGCGACGATGATGCTCATTTAGAAATTCTGCTCTACTTCGCTAGTCGGGAGCCGGTCGGTCCCTATAAAGAAGTCGTTCCTGCTCATCGCACCAAGCATATCCGCTACAACAATTTACGTGAACCTGAAAAAGTTCCTGAAGACACGGATTATGCAAGTGTAGTTACTTCAGACGCGCCCATCGTCGTGCAATACACTCGGCTGGATTCAAGGCAAGCGGAAAATGCACTTATGTCAGTGATGGCATATCCGTACGAAGGAGAGGTGCGGGCAGGCAGTGAGTAAGGACTGGTACAGGAACGCGACCGTTTACGGAGTCGACATATCGCGCTTTTATGACAGTAGCGGCAGCGGGGTTGGCGACATTCGCGGCGTTATCGAAAAGCTGGACTACATCCACTCACTAGGGGTAGATACTCTGTGGCTGCTGCCGTTTTTTCCTAGTGATCGGCGTGATAATGGCTATGACGTGACGGACTACAAAAGCATTGACAAGGAACTGGGTACGCTGACAGATTTTAAGCAATTGGTCGATGAGGCGCATAAGCGGCAGGTGAAAGTCATCATCGAGCTGGTCGTGCACCATTCGTCGAGCGAGCATGAGTGGTTCAAGCAGGCGAGTAGCGACAGGAATTCAAAATACCACGACTACTACGCGTGGTCAGACGAAAAGATTGACGACCCCGATGATCAGCCGATATTTACCGGCGAAGAAGACAGCGTCTGGACGTATGCCGAAGGTGTCGGCGCATATTATCATCACAAGTTTTACCATTTCGAGCCGGATCTCAATGTCGCCAATGACGACGTCTGGCGCGAAATCGAAGGCATTATAGATTTTTGGGTCGGTCAGGACATAGACGGATTCCGCCTCGATGCCGCCACGCATCTATTCGCCAAAAAAGGCATCGAGGGTACGGCAGTAAACGCAGGGAAGTATATGCAGGAATTACGAAGATCTGTCGATGAGCGGCGTGAGGGAGTTGTACTCCTTGCGGAAGCGGACGTTCAGCCCAGCAAGCTTCGACATTATTTCGAGGGCGGCAATCGCATGCATATGCTCTATAACTTCTTAATGAATAACAGCCTGTTCCTGGCAATCGCCAGGCAGGAGGCCGCCCCGATTACCGATCGGCTGCATCAGCTTCAGGATATTACAGACACAGGAACATGGATGAACTTTCTGCGCAATCTGGATGAGATTGACCTCGATCAGTTGTCAGAGCCTGAACGCCAGGAAGTATTTAATGCATTCGCCCCCGAGCCAAGCATGCGAATCTTTGGCTCAGGGATACGGCGATCGCTGCCGGCAATGTTTGGAGAGAAACAACTGAGGATGGCGTATAGTTTGCTTTTCTCCCTTCCTGGTGTGCCGATGATTACCTATGGCAGCGAGATCGGCATGGGTGATGACCTGTCTTTGCCGGGCCGGGAAAGTGTTCGTCTGCCAATGCAGTGGAATGGCGGCCAGAATGGAGGGTTCTCCAGTACTAGTAGCGGCGGCACCGTACTACAGTCGGTACAAGACGAGGGTGCTTTTAGTTATAAAGAAATTAATGTCGCCAATCAGGAGGCTAATCCTGATTCATTGCTGCATTTCTTTCGTAGACTTATCCAGTGCCGAAAAAGATATCCCGAAATTGGCCACACCGGATCCGAGAAGATAGAGACACACGACACATCGGTCGTGGCCATACAATATGAAAATTTATTAACGCTGCATAACCTTTCGTCAGAAAAAAAGAAGGTAGATATTTCAATACCGAACGAGGCAAAAGCGGTATGGGGCGAGGCCTTGGAAAACACTACGCTAGGCCCTTTCGGATTCAGCTGGATTGATATGAGGGCAGGAAAATGACACGGATCGGTTACCATGCGTCGCATGAGCAATTTTCGCCAAAAGAATTACTGGAGTGGGTGCGACTAGTAGAAACAAGCGGGTTTGAATTTATCCTGGCATCCGACCACCTCAAGCCTTGGAGCGAAGTGCAGGATGATAGCGGGTTCGTATGGTCGTGGCTTGGTGCTGCCATGCAGTCTACGTCACTACCGTTCAGCGTTGTAACCGTGCCGGGCTACCGCTACCACCCCGCGGTGCTTGCCCAGGCAATCGCGACGTTAGAAGTTCTTTTTCCTGGCCGTTTCAATCAGCCTTGCCTTGGCAGCGGGGAAGCTTTGAATGAGCATGTCGTTGGCAAGGGCTGGCCAGATAAGGCGTCACGAAATCATATCCTCGAATCGTCCGCACGGATTATGCGTGATTTGTGGCAGGGGAAAAACGTAACGTCTGAAAGTCCGGTGCCGACCGAGGATGCCCAGCTGTACACTCTTCCAAAAACTCAGCCAAAAATATATGGGGCTGCCTTAACCCCTGAAACAGCCGGCTGGCTAGGAGCATGGGCGGATGGACTAGTTACCGTTACCGATAGCTTCGAGAAGGTAGAAGAGCGAGTTACCGCGTTCCGAGAAAGAGCAGGCCCAGACAAACCGATTATCCTCAAAGCTCAGCTCTCCTATGCGGATACGGCCGACGAGGCTTTGCAAGCGGCGATGCAGCAGTGGCGCTGGACGCTTCTGCCGCCAAATCTTATGGGAGATTTAAAGCATATCGAGCAGCTTGAATCGGCCGGACGATTAGTCGATGAAGCCGAAGTGAAGGAGAAGTTAGCAATTATTTCCGAACCTGGTGATGCGATCGAATGGATCGAACAGTACCGCACGTTAGGCGTTGAAACGATAGTGCTCCATAACGTCAATCGCAACCAGGAAAAATTCATCGTCGATTTCGGCGAAAAAGTCTTGCCTCGTCTATAGCTCTCTGTAAACGACATCACTGCCAATGTGTAGCCTTTGCTATATAAACGTACACATACATAAGGAGGTAACACATGAATAAAGTCTCTATCGGATATGCATTGTCCAGCGAGGAGCAAACACCGCGGCAACTGATTGATAACGCCAGGCTGTCCGAGAAAGCCGGTTTCGATTTCATTAGTATTTCTGACCACTTTCACCCCTGGACGAACTCGCAGGGGCAGAGTCCGTTCATATGGACAATTTTAGGTGGCATAGCAGAAGCGACCGAACAAATCCCCATTATGACAGGTGTGACCGCCCCGATAATCCGAATCCACCCCGTAATTCTAGCGCAAGCGACAGCGACGACTGCTGCCTTATTGGAGGGCAGGTTCTTATTTGGCGTCGGCAGCGGCGAAAACCTCAATGAACACGTCGTTGGCTTAGGCTGGCCGAACATCAAGATCCGGCACGCGATGCTTCGGGAATCCATCGAGATCATCCGCGAGCTGTGGAATGGAAAGCTTACGAATATTCATGGCTCGTACTACACGGTCGACCAGGCGAGAATATACACGCTACCCGAGCAGAGGCCGCCAATCATTATCTCTGCGCTTGGGCCGAAGGCGGCTCGGCTAGCCGGCGAAATTGGCGACGGCCTGGTGACGACTTCTCCCAACAAAGCGGTTCTTGACACCTTCGATCAAGCCGGTGGAAAAGGCAAGCCGAAATACATTCAAGTAACCGTTTGTTATGATACGGACGAGCAGCGGGCGAAAGAAACCGCGGCCAAGATATGGCCAAATGCTGTCGTCTCCGGCCAGGCATCGCAGGAGCTACCGATGCCGCTCCATTTTGAGCAACTCGCCAAAGAAGCGACGCCTGATAAAATTTCCGAAATGGTGGTATGCGGGCCGGATAAGCAGCAGCACATTGAGCAAATTCAGCAGTGTATCAACGCAGGCTTTTCTCATGTTTACATACATCAAGTAGGGCAGAACCAAGCTGAATTCATTAAATTTTATCAGGAACAAATTATTCCAGAGTTCCGATGATATTTATTTGATGTTAAACTTCTGGCTCCTGCACAAAATAATGACGCAACACCATATCTACGAGTGCAGACAGTACCGCCCGCATCCGGGCTCTTGCCTCCTCGGAGAGGTTAGGATTTTCAAGCAGCGCATTGAGTGCTAGCATCTCGGTCTCATTATGCGAGATCGTATTGCCTTCGCCCCTGAAGCCCGCACTTGCCCGAAGCCGATCCGCCTGCACTTGATCCAGCTCCAGTGCTTCAGCAAGTATTTCAACCGCGTCTCTACTGGGCTCCCTCGCACCGCTCTCTAGGCGACTAACGTGGCTATGATCAAAGCCCGTCCTTCTGGCAAGGCGCCCCTGTGAGAGCTTGGCGTTATTTCTGCCACTCTTCAGTACCAATCCAAAGTCTTCCTCGTATTCCACCCCTGGGTCCACCGGAGATAGATGCATATGGTGACCATTTTCAAACTCCGCAGCCATCAACAAACCTCCTGTATGTCTTCTGAAAATTACTATACCATTAAATTGATGGCTAGCTAAAAGTCTCGCCTGGTGTTCCGAAAAGTTCTTTCGGCGTGCCATAGCACCGCGACAAATACCCCGTCGGCATGGTACTATTAATCGGTGTAAAAATCTCGGAACAACGAAGGTGGAAGGAAATACATGTTCAACAGAAAAAAAGACAATACACCGACAGCTAAAGAGCTCGACGGCATCGAACCATCGATTTATAGGCGCCGTTGGCAGATCTTAGCGACGCTTTGCGCAAGCCTGCTACTTGTCA